>NZ_JAQEVQ010000013.1:0-63222 GCF_027694595.1 Pauljensenia sp. OF14-1SRA
CACTGAAAACACCGATCTTAAGCAACGATTTTTGTCTATTAACCCGATCCTATAGATATTTTCAGTCCCCGGTCTTTGAAGGAGGAGTAGTGAGCAGTAAAACCCGCGACGTGCGCAAACGCGTCAACACCCGCGCCCGCCTTCTCGACGCTGCCGCAGACGTCTTCGTAGAAAAAGGATTCTCCGGCGTAAAAATTGACGACGTCGTCAAAGCAGCAGGTTTTACACGAGGCGCTTTCTACTCCAACTACTCGTCAATGGACGAAGTATTGAAAGATGTCCTCGTCCAACGCGCCCATACAATCGTCGATGAAATTGAGGCAGCGCTCGCGGGTATCGACGGTGAACCCGACGTTGACGCCATCATGGCAGTCCTTGACAGTTTTTCGGCGCAGGGGCGAACAATGTACGTGCTGACGTGCGAATACAACCTCTACATGATGCGTCATCCCGAACTTATCGCTAGTGATGATGCATTCCCCGTCACTGAACGTGAACAGCTCGAAGCAGCAGTTGGAAGAATCGTTCGTGGCGTGCTTGCGCGAATGGGACGCCAATCGATTTTCGAGCCAGGAGTGATCTCGCGAATCCTGACCACCTTCTATCTGGAGTCCTTTGCGCCCTCAACGGGCGGTGGCACAAATAAACGGATGCTCGCTCAAATGATCGAAGGAGTCATCTTCGCCTCGTCGCGACTGATTTCCACCCAGGGCGACAACTAGAGCACAACTAACGCAAGGCTCACCCCAACGTGGGCAGTTCCACGCACAGAAAATGGAACTGAAAATGGAGCCTGACTAGGGTTGAAGCATGGCCTCCCTGCTGATTGCGAACCACCTGCTTACCCTCTTCCTGGTTGTTGGAGTGGGTGCTGCGCTCGGCGCAATCCGCTTCGGACCACTTCGTTTTGGCGCAGCCGGTGCGCTCTTCGTCGGCCTTGCAGCCTCCGCATGGAACCCCGAAATCGGCGAAGGCATGGAAATCGTCCAGCAGATCGGCCTAGCATTCTTCGTCTACACGGTCGGCATCTCGTCGGGTGCGGCGTTCTTTAAAGACATTAGAAAACAGACGGCGCTTCTTGGAAGCTGTGCCGTAGTCTGCGTCATCGGTGCAATTACCGCGTTAATTGGTGGCGGTCTGCTTCAGCTTCCCAAGGGGCTGACACTCGGCCTATTCACCGGCGCTTTGACCGCTGCTCCTGCCCTAGATGCGGCCACCCGCGTCACCGGCGACCCGCAAGCCGCAGTCGGCTACGCCTTCGGATACCCGATCGGCGTCATCATCGGGATCATCGTTGTCACCATGACTGTCACCCGCAAATGGGTGGGCGCAAAAGACACCCCCTCCCTGGCCGGTCAGTCCTTGGAAACGATGACCGTTCGCGTTGCCAAACGCATCAACACCCGTCACGTAACCTTGTGGCGTGACCAGCAGGTTCGATTGTCCTACCTGCGTCGCGAAGACGAAACCCGCGTTGTCGTTCCCGGTGAGGACCTGTACGAAGGGGATCTCGTCCTGGTCGTGGGCGACCCGGCAAAGATTGCAGAAGCCGCGCATCAAATCGGCGAACCTGTCGAGCATCACCTTGAAGATGACCGCTCGGACGTCGCATTTGAGCGCATCGTTGTCTCGAACCCCGAAGTTGCTGGCCAGCCGATTTCTGCGCTCAATGTAGCCACACGTTTCGGTGCTGTTGTCACGCGCGTCCGCCGAGGCGACCTTGACCTGCTTGCTCGAGATGACCTAGATCTGCAACTCGGCGATCACGTCGCTGTCGTTGTCCCGACAGATGAGCTTGATGAAATCCAGTCCTTCTTCGGAGACTCTGAAAAGCGCGTTGCGGAAGTCGACGCAATGGCGTTCGGTATCGGTCTGGTGCTGGGCATGTTGCTCGGTGCGATTCCATTCCCGATGCCATCGGGGGCCTCGTTCACCCTTGGCTCTGCTGCCGGTCCGCTGATCGTTGGTATGTTGCTGGGTGCCCTGCGTCGCACCGGGCCACTGGTATGGACACTTCCCACCTCGGCGAATATTACGATCCGCCAGATCGGCTTGCTTCTTTTCCTTGCTGGCCTCGGCTTGAATGCAGGGCCAGAACTCGCTTCGCTTCTGACCAGCCCCGATGGCCCGAAGGCGGCGCTGCTCGCTGTGATATTGGTATTGGTCTGCTGCATGGCCCAGGCTCTTGCCGGTCGATTTGCCGGCTTGTCCGCGCCTCGTAGCGCCGGTGGAGTCGCAGGTTTCCTGGGGCAGCCGGCAGTCTTGCAGGCCGCAGACGCCCGCGTTCCCGATGAACGCATCGAGGCCGCCTACGCGAGCCTGTTTGCTTTCTCCATCGTCGTGAAAATCCTGTTGGTTCCGTTCATTTGGTCGATCTAACACCGGCTTACTCCACCGCCAGCGCCACTGGTGTCCATTGCATGAGCTGAACGGATGGTGGGTGTGCGGTATGAGTACCCCACACAGTGTGAGATTCGGATTGTGGGACTTGAATCCCGTTGTCAGATAGAACCACGAATACACCAAACGTAATTGCATACACCGGTTCTTCTTCCAACACCGGTGGCCGCGGCGGTCAGGCCATCACCGCCGTTGCTTCCTTCAAGGACTGAGCTCACCAGCCTTAGATCTTCTGAACCTTTGCCTAGGGGCGGGTTTTCGAAGAACTACGCATTGGTGCCCCGAGGACGATCCGCGGGGCACCAATGCGTCTGAGTAAGTCAGGCGCCCAGCCAGTAGGCCTCGAGCGCCTTCGACATTCCGATCAGGTCGTCGACGTGGCTCATTTCGCGAGCCGAGTGCATCGAGAGGAGGCCGACGCCCACATCCACCGTCAGAATACCCAGGCGAGTCGCTGTGATCGGGCCAATCGTGGATCCGCACGGCATCGCGTTATTCGACACGAAGTCCTGAGATGGCACACCCGCAGCAGCACACGCACGCTTCCACAGGGCAATACCTTCTCCGTCGGTTGCGTAGCGCTGGTTGGCGTTGATCTTCAAGACCGGGCCTCGTCCCATCACCGGATGAGTTGCCGGGTCGTGATACTCCGCGTAGTTGGGGTGCACCGAGTGAGCGGCGTCCGCGCTGATGCACGACGAAGCGGCAAACATGCGCGCAACCCCGTCGGCGTCGCGCCCCAGAGCGTAGGCGGTACGCTCCAGAACGGTCTGCAAAATCGGGCCGGCAGCACCTTCGCGAGTTGCGGAACCAATTTCCTCGTGGTTGAAACACATAAAGATTCGAACGTCGCCATCGGTGGGAGTCCCAGCTTTCGTGAGGCGCTCAAATGCAGTCAGACCAGCGTGAACAGAGGAAAGATTGTCCTGTTGACCCGCAGCGAAGAACTGGCCGGACTCGCCAAAAGTTGCTGGACCCTGCTGAGGAATCAGGATCAAATCATGTGACGCGATATCCGCGACACTCACGCCGGCATACTTCGCGACTTCAGCCATGAAGTTCGCTTCCGGGTTATCGACGGTCCACACCGGGTGCAGGTGCTTCTGCGGATCGAGCTTCAGCCCTTCCGGGTTCACGCCACGATCCAAGTGAATTGCCAGCTGTGGGATACGTGCCAGTGCACCGGTGCGCACCAGAACCGTGCGACCGTCCTTCATCATCAATCGGCCGGCAACAGCAAGCTCGCGGTCAAGCCACGAATTCCATATCATGCCACCGTAGACCTCGACGTCAATCTGCCCCCAACCATCTGCGGTCGACGACGTCAGCGACGGCTTCACGTGGAAAACAGGGGAATCGGTGTGCGCACCAACAATACGGAAGCCGGTCTGCTCAGTGACAGAAGTCGGAACGACCCACGCTGCGACGGCGCCACCGCGAACCATGACGTGTCCGCCGGGGCTCGCGTCCCACGGCTCAGTTTCGTCCTGGCGAGTGAAACCTGCATCCACCAAGCGTTGCGCCACCAAGTCGGCGACGTGATATGGGGAAGGGGAGTCAAGCAGGAAATGCTGATAATCGATCGTGTGTACGTCAGTCTCAGAGTAATCGAAGTAGCCCATGGGTTAATCGTAAGCCCGACTATGCTGAGGGTATGTCTGCAATGAAGCTCTTAGACTCCTACGCCCTGAACGACGGCACCAGAATTCCCTTGATCGGCTTGGGCACATACAATTTGCGTGGCCATGCCGGCGTTGAATCGATGGTGAACGCGGTTCATTCCGGCTATCGTCTGCTGGACTCTGCGTTCAACTACGAAAACGAGGGGGCGCTGGGCCAAGCGGTCCGCACCTGTGGCGTTCCACGCGAGGATCTGTGCCTGGTCTCAAAGCTTCCTGGGCGTCACCACCGCTACGAAGAAGCCGTTGATACGGTTGAAGAATCCCTGTTCAGCGCCGGTTTGGACTACTGGGATCTCTATCTGATTCACTGGCCGAATCCGCGCCAGGGCCTCTACGTTGAAGCCTTCCAAGCGCTTGTTGACCTGCAGAAGAAGGGCTTGATTCGCTCGGTTGGCGTTTCGAACTTCCTGCCCGAACACATTGAGCGCCTGCGTGACGAAGTCGGGGTTGTTCCCGCTGTCAATCAGATCGAGCTTCATCCGTACTTCCCGCAGGCCGAAACCCTTGAAGCCCACCGCAATCTTGGTGTTCAGACAATGTCGTGGAGTCCGCTGGCCCGAAAACTGCACGTTGTCGATGAGCCTGTTCTCACCGAGATCGGTAACGAGGCTGGTAAGTCTCCCGCGCAGGTTGTCATTCGTTGGCACCTCCAGCTTGGTACTCTTCCGGTCCCGAAGTCAGCAAGTAAAGAGCGTCAGGTGGCAAACCTCGACGTGTTCGACTTCGAGCTTAGTGAAGACCAGATGGCGCGTATTGCCACTCTTGCTCGCCCCGATGGTCGCAGTGCGAACCAAGATCCTGCTTTCTACGAAGAGTTCTAATCTGACGCTCACAAGCCCATATGAAAAGGATGAACTATGGCACGCAAACCCGATGATCTTCGTCGGAGCTCGAACGTTAACTTTTTTGTCGCAGCTTTTGCCGGGTACTTGGTCTATGCCGTGGATTTCTGGCCTCGTTGGATTTTCCTTGCTGCTGCCATTGGTTTCGTTCTCTATGGCTTGAAACTGCGTAAGGATGCTGACCGAATGGAGACGGGCAGTGCACCAAAGGTCGTTGACTCCACGGTTTCGGACTTGGCCGATAACAGCTAGTTTTCACTCGCTCGCCGTGTGATTGATTCACGAGGTCGCCCACTACTTCTCGCTCCTCTCTTGCATCAAGGGCGGAGTGAATACGCGGTGCGTCTAGCGGATCCTCGCTCGCAATTCGGGCAACAAAAAGGACGAGGCTAGGTCAGCAGACCCAGCCTCGTACCTAAGAAAAAGGTGCCAACTGGCGACGTAGCGCTTACTTGTCCAGTGGGACGCGGTACACGTTCGTCTCGCGTAGCTCGAAACCGGCGCGCTGGTAGAGGCGGTTCGCTGCCGCGCGTGACGGGCGGCTAGTCAGATCGACCGTGCGTGCGCCTACTTTCTGAGCGTGGCGAAGCGCGGCCTCAACGAGGGCCTGACCGGCACCCTGGCCACGAGCAGCAGAATCGACAACGACATCCTCGACCCAGGCGCGCACACCGGTCGGGATCTCGAAGGTTGCCAGCGAGAGCATGCCGAGGATCGGGAAAGCACCGGACTCGTCCGCCTTATCGGAGCGGAAAACAAACAGGTGAACGCCGGGCTGAGAAATGAAACGCTCGCACCCAGCCGCGTCCAGTGGGGCAGCTGAACGGGACAGCTGAGGAATCAGGCGCTCCATCGCTTCGACGATTTCGGGGGACGATTCGGTGATGATCTCGATGGCCATAAGGGTCCTTTCACTTCGCGTCTTCACGCAATTCTGTCGCAATTCTACGGGCGAAGGACACCCAAGGAAACGACCGTGAGCGCCCTTCGAGTGTCACGCCGCCTTATGTCTTCCAAACCACGAGGTCAGGCGAGCAAACAGCTCGTGCTCTTTCGACTGATCCGCATGGACCTGGCCGGCCTGCCTTGCGGTCGCGAGCGGTGAAATCGGAGCGGAAGGCTAGGGAGCGAAACCTGTCCGACCTCGTACGTGGGTCTTTGGCGCCCGACTGCACCTGGTGCGACGGTTTGGTGTGTTTTTGTGTGGATGTGTCGCGTGGGGTGTAGTTGGTGGCCTGGTTTGGCGGGTTTTTGGCTCCCAAGTGCATCTGGTGCGACGGTTTGGTGTGTTTTTGCGTGGATGTGTCGCGTGGGGTGTAGTTGGTGGCCTGGTTTGGCGGGTTTTTAGCTCCCGACTGCATCTGGTGCGACGGTTTGGTGTGTTTTTGTGTGGATGTGTCGCGTGGAGTGCGGTTGGTCGCTCGATCCTTCCCGTCTGAGCAGTCAGGGTGTTGCACCAGGTTGATAGCGGTCGGTCGAAGGAAACAGATATCGCCCGAACTCTAAATCGCCCGAACCCTAAAGGGGCTAGGCGGGATCTAGACGGAAGTTGATTAGGAGGCGTGAACAAGCGCGGTCTTGCGGATCGAGGTTCCAAACGCGCTCAAAGCCGAAACCGCATAATCGCGAGCAAAAGCAATCGTTGCGTAGCTTCTTCGATGGAGCCGAAAACCCGCAGCGTCTGACCTGTGTAGTTCACGATGAACAGCGACGAGTTCGCCACAATCGGGTGGGGAACGTAGAGTTCCTCGAGGTAAGCGAGTTTTTCGCCGGTCAGTTCAACGTCGAGTGCCGTAGTGGCCTCGTCGAGGTGCTTTTCCTTCGTCGCACCGATGATCGGCGACGTGACGCCCTTCGTTGAATAGACCTTCGAGACGATAATGACTTTGTTGCGCTGAGTGTGTTTGAGCAGGGTCGCGCCCAACCAGCGCGCCGGTTTCTTCGGAGCCGACGCTCCACCGGCGTATCGTTCCCGGCTTGTCGAAACTCATCGTTCCAATGCAAAGCTTCGAAGTTTTATGCCAGTGTTACCAAGTTGCGTGCACAACATGTGCATCTCCGATTGCGGTTCGCTTCAATTATCAGCTGAGAATCTCAGCGCTGTTCCTCGAATTCCGACACGTCCAAGACCTCGTATCCGTGGGCGCGAAGCTGGCGCGCGAACGTGCCCTCGCCGTCGATGAGAGTGCCGGTGAACGTGCCGTCGTAGATCTGGAGCGCACCGCAACTGGGGCTTCGTGATTGAAGAATGACGAGGCCGGCTCCGCTTGCTCGGAGCTTTTCTTCCGCGATCTGGGCGCCGTCATGGAATTCTTTATCCACGCTGGATCCTTCCGCGGTTTGTACAACGCCGTCCACTATTTCAGCCGGCGGACGCGGGGTGGGTAGGCCTCCCATGACTTCTGGGCATACGGGAACGACATCACGCGAGCCAAGCCACTCAATCAGGGCGTCGTTCCTGTTGTTCCCACCGTTGTACTTGCAATTCTCGCCAAGCAAACAGGCGCTCACTCCGATCGGGCGAACATCATCCGCGCCACCGGAGGGGATGCCATTCTTCGGATGGTCAGGCGTTATCAACATCGGGAGTTTCCTTCTGCTTTCATGAACGAGACTGAGGGAACTGGCTTCTCGTTTGGATTGCCGAGAACGCGCTTACCTTCAATGAGTGCGGTGACTTGCTCGAGCGAGAGGGAATTGTGCTCGATCGCGAGTGAAGAATGGATTGTGCGGATCTGGTTGGTTCGACGAAGGTATGGATGGATTGTCTCGCGTGAGCGCGAATCGATGTGTCCGAGCTGTTCGCTGATAGGCGCCGTCAGATTCATGATTTCATCAGTGATCTGGAATGGTGGATCGTAGCGGCCCATCTGCACCCCTCCAAGAAAACTGTCGAACTTCCACTAGTTATCTTGGTTGGCACCTTAGTCGGTATCCTGGTGAGTTGAGCAAGTTAGGGCAGATTTGCGAGATGTGTTGTCGTAACGTAGTCACCGACACATGCGACGGTTCGTGCGTAATACCGGACAGGTTCGTGCGTCATACCGGACAGAATTAATTCTGATGACACCTGTCAGAAAAGCGCTGTGATCCCCCTCGTTACACTCGGACTATGCGCCACAGTGATGCTCCGGCCCTCGTACTTGCCAACCTTGGAACTCCGAAAACTCCGACGACTGCGGATGTTCGCACGTATTTGCGTGAGTTCCTCAGTGACCCGCGAGTCATTGAAATGCCGAAAGCTGTCTGGCGCCCGATCCTTGAGGGAGTGATCCTGCGCGTTCGACCGGCCCAATCCGCCGCGAAATATCGGACCGTGTGGTTGGATGAAGGATCCCCGCTATTGCACTACACGACACGTCAGGCGGAACTTCTGAGCGAACAGCTTGGAATGAAAGTCGTGCCGGCAATGCGTTACGGCCAGCCAAGCCTCAGAAGCGTCCTTGATGATCTGATGACGCAGGGCTACCGAAAGATCGCGATCCTGTCGGCCTACCCGCAGTATTCGGCGACCACGATTGCGTCCGTGAATGACGCGGCGGCCAAGTGGCTACTGTCGAGGCGCGAGCACCCTGAAATCCGGCTATCCCGTTCGTTCCCGACTGCGTCTACCTATATTGATGCGCTTGAAACGGCAATCCGTGAGTCTTGGCAGCGCAACGGCACTCCGGACTTTTCCGGTGGTGACCGGCTGATCCTCTCGTTCCACTCAATCCCGGTTGCCATGTCGAAGAAGGGTGATCCCTACATTGACGAATGCAAGGAAACGGCTGCGCTTCTGCGTGAGCGACTGGGACTGAATGAAGACTCCTGCATCGCTACTTTCCAGTCTGTTTTCGGGCCTGCCGAGTGGAATGGTCCGGCGACGATCGACACGGTTGGTGAACTCGGCAAGCAGGGAACGAGGCGCGTCGATGTCATTTGCCCCGGCTTCGTTGCCGACTGTCTGGAGACCCTTGAAGAGATCGACCAGCTGAACCGCACAGCATTCACCGATGCGGGCGGATCGGAGTTCCACTACATTCCATGGGCCAATGAAACGCAGCCTGCAATTGACGCATTGGCTGAGCAGGCGCGAAACCTGCTTGCCGGCTGGGGTGATTGAGGTCAAGCTGCGGCGTGCCGCAATTCCTGTTTGCCTTGGGGTGCATCAAGTGGAAATAGGGCATATTCATGGCCGAGAACTGGACGTTAGCGTCATTCTTTGCGGGAGTCGGAGCGATCGACCACGGATTCGAAGAAACCGGCAAAGTAAAGACGATGTACGCTAACGAGTTCGATCCATATGCTGCCCAAACGTACGAACAGAATTTTGATCTCAAAGTAGATGGGCGCGATATTCACGAGGTTGCGCCCGAAGAAGTACCCGATGCCGATATCTTTGTCGGAGGTTTCCCCCGTTAGGCTTTCTCAGTGGCGGGATATCGTCAAATATGGGCGAAGGAGGACATAATGTTCAAACTGGGGATATGCGCCCAATTTCTGAGCTTGTTTCAGTGCTCAGCCAAGCCTGAGGCGATTGTAGTCAGCAACGCTCCAGCAGAATTGCAACCTCGGCGTGAGATTGTTAGGCTAATTTTGGAAACTGGTCAAGAAACTTAATTTTCCTCACGTAATCAGGGTTCTTGCGCTTTGTTTCAGCTTATTTTTTAACATTAATTAGGCTACTTTTCAAAATTGCAGCCCTATAGTAATTTTCTCCTAATGATTTGAAAAGTTTTTTAGAATAGTTGTATCATCATTTTCTTTTGTTGAGTCTGCTGAATAGCAAAAACTGATACTACGGTCGTTTTTGTAGTATTCGAATAATCTCTTTCTGAGTAGTTTTGTTTTATCGGCATTAAACTCGCTTCTATTTTTTCCCTCGGGGTTTCTTTTGACACCAATGCAATAAATTTTGTTTGGATCTTCCGAATCGCTTTTGTTTAGTGAACGAAGCATCGCTTGTTTTTCTAGAATCGAAGGTTGGAGTTTAATCTCAGTAGGAATACATCCACCTAGTCTTTTTGTAAATTGTTGAAGTATGCAGCCTAAATTATTAGCATATTCAATACCAAAGTATTTTCTTAATGTCTCTGCATCGATAATTAGCTTTCTGGAATTAGCTTCCATACTCAAAGAGTCATCTAGATTCGCTTCTTTCATAAACTCTAATTTCACTAAAGCGTATCGGTCTATTCTTTTTTCTCCACCAACAAATCTTTTTACCAAGACAATATAGTTAATACTTTTATATCGAAACGTGAAGGTGCAAATTGTCCACCCTTTATTCTTCATATCTTCTTTTAATAGTTTTAAGTTTCCAAGCATACTTCTATCTCCCTTTACCAACGCTTCTTCGAGCTATATTTCTTACTCTTTCTGTGTAGTTTTCTGTCTTCTCCATGTTCCATATTACTGCGAGCTGCCATCTCTATCTCAACTGCTTCAAACGTTTCTTTGGAAATAATGCCTGCATGATGATCTGTATTCAAATACTGACAATCCGCATTTCCTGGAACAGCAATCACTACATCACCTGTATATTTACCCCTAGTCAAAGTGCTCTCAACAGCCCGTTTACTCCAAAGGTCTTTCCCCTTGGGAGACTTAACACCTCTACTTTTTAAGCTTCTAATAATACCGCCGATATTCAATCCTTTTAAATACCGGTCAAAAATATCTCTTACCACTTGCGCTTGGTCTTCATCAATATTATTAGACTAATAAATTCTAGATTTTCTCACCATGATAATTAGCCTAAACCTTATTTTCCCACTTTACACCCTGGGTGCAAAGTGGGTGCACCTTTTAACGTTAATATCCTGTGCACTCGACCCTAAAGCGTCGACATGTTTCCTTATACAGCAAAATCACTCTCAAAGACCGCGAGAACCCAGCTTAAATCCGCCACCCACTAAACCTTTTAACGTTTAGCTTCGCTAAGCCCTGCTACACAAAGGCAGACTTGCACCCACCTAATCAGCCCTTGACATCAATACGACAACCTCGGCGTGATCCGTGTGCGGGAACATGTCGAATACGCGCGCTTCGAGGCCGCGATAGTTCGGCATTTCCGTCAAGTCGCGTGCGAGCGATTTCGGGTTACACGACGAGTAGATGACTCGCGGGATTCCAGATTCGTTAATCCACGAGGCCAATTCTGAGCCGATCCCTCGACGTGGGGGGTTAATAACCAACGTGTCCGGTCGGCTTTCTGCGGGCTGGCGAGTAGCCCAAGTCGTCGCGTCTTCTGCAATGAACAGGGCGTCCGTGCGCCCCAGCTTCAACTGGCGAGCACCTTGAATTGCCGAAGCTATCGCCTGATCCGATACTTCCACGCCTGTCACGGGAGTAATGCCGGCTGATGCCAAGTGAAGAGCGAAGCCTCCGACCCCGCAGTAAAGATCCCAGGCTGAGCGAGGTTGGTCGGCCTCGTTGTCCGAAACTGCCCATTCGGTGACCTGGCGGTACAACTCTCCGGCCACGTCCGTATTCGTCTGCGTGAATGAACGAGGTCCGAGCGCAAGCTGAACATCACCGACCTCCATCTCTAGTGTGCGACGCTTGGTCAGGATGATCTCGTCGGGACCCTCGACGATTGCTTCGTGTGTGGGGTGAATGTTTGCGGTGACGACCTTAAGATTTGGCACCAGGTCAAACAAGGAGGGGAGCGCCGCGCGAATATCGGAGACGCGGTCGCGCGTGCGAAGCACGAAGCGGCACATCAGAGCATTGTTCGCGCCGACGGTGAGTAGCACATACTTCAACTCGCCACTCTTCGTGGGAACGTCATACGGCGTCAGGTTCAGTTGGCGAATAAAGCGCTTCAACCCCGGCGTTGCACGGTTAATTGCAGAATGCTGAATTGGGCAATCCGGCAGGTCAACACCCCTGCGATCGCGTCCTAAAATTCCAAGAGTCGGCCGGCGCCTCGTACCACCGACGACCAACTTTGCGCTCGTGCGAAAGCCGGTCGGCGACGAGGCAACAGGGGGAAGCCATGCAATATCGGTGGCTCCGGCAACGGCGGCTAACTCGTCGCGAACACACGTTTCCTTCGTGGCAAGCTGGTCGCCGTAAGGAACCTCAATATTCGTGCACGAGTGGCAACGACCCGTATTCCAGTGCTGACAGAGAATGTCGCTTGTGGAACGCGGGGAAAGCCTGAGCTGGATCGAAGACACAAGGGCCGCCTATTCGCTGTAAGAGGGAGCGTCGGGTACGTCTCAGTATTCTCTCACTCCCAGGGAGATAAGACGGAAGTGGTGGTACTGCCGCAGGCACGATGCGATTGTCGGGTAACAGGGTAGTTCCTAGTTTTGAATTGTGTAGCAAGAGTGGATTCGAGGATCTCGAACGCTGCTTCCGTATCGCTCCAGAGGGTGAAGTCAAATATGCTCTTGACCTGCATAAACGTGTGAACATTGAGTTTTGGTGACTCAACTTTTCATTTTCCTCTTGCGCGGTGAGGTTTGGGTGTATAAAGTTGAGTCTGTCGGACTCAAGTAGGCGCCTCGCGCGTATGGCGGTCCAAGAAAACTTCACATGCAGTCACCAGCGAAGCTGGGTGGCTGAACGAAAGGAAAACATACATGGCACGTGCAGTAGGCATTGACCTCGGTACCACCAACTCCGCAATCGCTGTCCTCGAAGGCGGTGAACCCACAATCATCGCGAACGCAGAAGGTATGCGCACCACGCCTTCCGTCGTCGCATTCTCCAAGTCTGGCGAGGTCCTCGTCGGCGAAATCGCAAAGCGTCAGGCTGTGACCAACGTTGACCGTACGATCTCTTCGGTCAAGCGTCATATGGGCACCGACTGGAGCGTCGAAATTGACGACAAGAAGTACACCGCTCAGGAAATCTCCGCGCGCATCCTCTCCAAGCTGAAGGCTGACGCGGAAGCATTCCTCGGCGAGCCTGTCACCGATGCTGTCATCACTGTCCCCGCCTACTTCAACGACGCTGAGCGCCAGGCAACGAAGGACGCAGGCCAGATCGCAGGCCTCAACGTCCAGCGCATCGTTAACGAGCCCACCGCAGCAGCACTTGCATACGGCCTCGAAAAGGGCAAGGAAGATGAACTCATCTTAGTTTTCGACCTCGGTGGTGGAACCTTTGACGTCTCCCTGCTCGAAATCGGCAAGGACGACGACGGCTTCTCGACTATTCAGGTTCGCGCAACCTCCGGCGACAACCGCCTCGGTGGCGACGACTGGGATCAGCGCATCGTCAACTGGCTGATCGATCAGGTCAAGGCGAAGACTGGCGCGGACCTGTCCAAGGATGCCGTCGCTCTGCAGCGTCTGAAGGAAACCGCTGAGCAGGCCAAGAAGGAACTCTCCAGCGCAACCTCGACCAACATCTCCCTGCAGTACCTGTCGATGACTGCAGACGGTCCGATCCACCTGGACGAGTCCCTGACCCGCGCAAAGTTCGAGGAAATGACCTCGGACCTGCTCGACCGTACGAAGAAGCCGTTCCACGACGTCATTGCCGAAGCTGGAATCTCTGTCAACGACATTGACCACGTGGTTCTGGTCGGTGGCTCCACCCGTATGCCTGCCGTTTCCGACGTGGTCAAGCAGTTGACCGGAGGCCGTGAACCGAACAAGGGTGTGAACCCCGATGAGGTCGTCGCCGTTGGCGCGGCCCTCCAGGCCGGCGTCATCCAGGGTGACCGCAAGGATGTCCTGCTGATCGACGTGACCCCGCTGAGCCTCGGCATCGAGACCAAGGGCGGCATCATGACCAAGCTGATTGATCGCAACACCGCGATCCCGACCAAGGCGTCCGAGGTCTTCTCGACCGCCGAAGACGGTCAGCCGTCCGTGCTCATTCAGGTCTACCAGGGTGAGCGTGAGTTCGCCCGTGACAACAAGCTTCTCGGCACCTTCGAGCTGTCCGGTATTGCTCCGGCTCCACGTGGCATCCCGCAGATTGAGGTCACCTTCGACATCGACGCCAACGGTATCGTCCACGTTTCCGCGAAGGATCGTGGCACCGGCAAGGAACAGTCTGTGACCATCACCGGTGGCTCCGCTCTTCCGAAGGAAGACATCGACCGCATGGTGAAGGAAGCTGAAGAGCACGCAGCTGAGGACAAGAAGCGCCGTGAAGACGCCGACACTCGTAACCAGGCCGAGCAGGTCGTTTACTCGATCGAGAAGCTCCTTAAGGACAACGCTGAAACCGTCACCGAGGCAACTCGCACCGCGGTTCAGGCTGACGTTGACGCCGTCAAGGAAGCGCTCAAGGGTGAAGACACCGAGGCCGTGAAGTCGACTCTCGAGAAGCTCAACGCTTCCGCGATGAAGATCGGCGAAGAGGTCTATGCCTCCCAGCAGGCGGCTGAAGCAGCAGGCGCCGAGGCTCCGGCCGGCGACGCTCCCGCAGCTGATGACGACGTCATCGATGCTGAAATCGTAGATGAGGACGACACCAAGTGAGCGAAACTGAGAACCAGGGCTTCCAGTCCGGTCCCCAGGATCACAGCGATGCCGAGGCCAACGACCAGGCATCGCAGGCGCAGGTCGCACCGAGCTCGGACGAACAGTTCGCAGCCGGCGCGGCCACGTCCGCATCAACCGGGGAAACTGCAGGCGAAGCCACCGCGCAGCCTGCTGACGAGGCACTGACTGACATGAGTGCCTTCGAGGAACAAGTTGAAGACTCGGACCTCGCAAACGCACTCGAGAAAATCGCTGACCTCGAAGACCAGCTGGCACGTGCGCACGCTGACCTGTACAACCTGAATCAGGAGTACTCGAACTACGTGCGCAGGGCGAAGGAAGCGGCTTCGGGCCACCGTGAATCCGGCCAGAGCGAAGTCATTGAAGCGCTCATCAGCGTTCTTGATGACATCGATGCGGCCCGCACTCATGGGGAGCTCGAAGATGGCCCCTTTGCTGCGATCGCAACGAAGCTGGAAAGCGTTCTGGCCTCGCGCTTCAATCTGGAACGCTACGGCGCTGTAGGTGAAGAATTCGATCCCGCTCAGCACGAGGCCCTGCTTGCCAACGTGAACCCTAAGGTTCAAGTAGCAACCATCGCCCAGATCCTCCAGCCCGGCTATCGTCGCGATGAAAAGATTCTACGTGCTGCGAAGGTCATGGTGGACAACCCTGAATAAACCACATACCCGTATCCGCCCACACTCAAAGAATGATGGAGGTGAGTGACAGTGAGCGGACAAGATTGGCTTGAAAAAGACTTCTATAAGACGCTGGGCGTAGCAAAAGATGCCGACCAAACAGCGATTAAGAAGGCCTACCGCAAGCTTGCTCGCCAGTATCACCCCGACCAGAATCCGGGTGATGAAAAGGCGGAAACAAAGTTCAAGGAAATCGGCGAAGCCTACGCGGTGCTGTCTGACGAGGAACAGCGTAAGCAATACGACGCGATCCGTGCCATGGGTGGAGGAGCTCGCTTCTCCGCCGGCGGGCCGGGTAGTGCCGGCTTCACAGATGCGTTCTCGTCGATGTTCGGTGGTCAAGGCACTAGCTTCAACTTCTCAACTTCCGGTTCGGGAGTCAATATCGAGGATCTCCTCGGAATGTTCGGTGGAGCGGCCGGTGGCTTCAACGCCGGTGGTCCTCAGCCGAACTACGGGGCTGGTGCCCGCTTTGGTAACACCCCGCCACGTCCAAGGAAAGGCGCCGACCGAATCGCGTCGACGTCGATCACTTTCCGTGAGTCGCTCAAGGGAGCAACGCTCACCATGAAAGTCGACGGGAAGAAGAACACCGTTCGTATCCCCGCAGGCATTAAAGAAGGTCAGAAAGTTCGCCTTCGTGGCAAAGGAATGCCCGGGGAAAACGGTGGCCAATCCGGCGACCTTCAGGTGACGATCCACGTTGAACCCCATCCGGTATTCACCCGGGATGGCGACAATCTGCGCGTGAGAGTTCCCGTGACGTTCGCCGAAGCAGCCTTGGGTACGAAGATCGACGTTCCACTGATCGATGGGAATACCGTGACTGTGAAGGTGCCCGCTGGAACTCAATCAGGCGCGGTCCTACGCGTGCGCAAACGCGGTGTTGAAACCGGCAAGCACACGGGTGACCTGCTGATCGAGATCATGGTTGCCGTTCCTGACCACCTGACCAAGGAACAGAAAGATGCCGTGAAGGCACTTGCTGACTCTTTTGATCACCAGGACGTGCGAGCCACCCTGATGGAGAAGGCGAAGGAGTGACCGATGGCCAGGCGACGTTCTTCCGATTCTGATGACGCATTGACGTTCGTTATTTCAGTGGCGGCTGAGCTTGCGGGCATGCACCCGCAGACTCTTCGTCAATACGATCGCCTCGGTTTGGTGACGCCCGCGCGCACAAAGGGTAGAGGGCGTCGCTACTCGCAACGCGACGTTCAGCGTCTGCGCGATGTGCAGAGGATGAGCCAGGATGAAGGCATCAATCTTGCTGGAATCCAGCGGATCCTTGAACTTGAACGCCGAGTGGAAAGCCTCGAAGCCGAACGCGTCGCGCTACGCCAGCGGATCGAAGAACTTGAAGTTCGTCGAGATCGAGTTTTCGCCGCGTCCGTAAACGGCGTGGTATCGCCGATGCGTCGCGGTGAGCGTCCGTGGGTTAATCCTTCTGCTCGCGGTGGGCAGGGGAGGGAAATCTCTATCTGGCGTCCAATCCGTACGGCAAGCCCGTACCCAGAACGCACAATCCGGGCTGTTATCGAAGCAGGACCTTCGGGCGTCAGGGTGATCGACGGGACGATTTCAGTCGTCGACTAACCGCCACAACCTCTGCATCTTCGGGGCGAGCGTTGACAATAGTCATGCTCGCCCCGAAGTATATTCGCGCAGATAGTTCCCCACTCGCGTTAGGGTTACCCCATGAGTTCTCACGATTCGTCGGCGCACCGACTGTCGATGCGCGCCCAACTTGCACTTGGTGCGGGCACACTTGCCCGCACGGCCTCGCGAATTCTGGGACGAGGATCAGGCGGAATGATCGGCGGTGAAGTCGCCAGCCGTATCCACCCGAATATTCTGTCGGAACTTGCAGTCCCGATGAACTCCGTGATCGTGTCCGGGACGAACGGCAAGTCAACGACCAACCGATTCATTCGCGCGGCCCTTGAAACAGCAGGTCAGGTTGCCTCGAACGTGAATGGCGACAACATGGGCTCGGGAATTATCACCGCGCTGATGACCGCGCCGACCGCGCCACACGCCGCCCTCGAAGTTGATGAGATGCACGTGCCCGCCGTTGCAGCGCACGTTTCGCCCGAAGTTTTTGTCTTCCTCAATCTGTCTCGCGATCAGCTGGATCGCGTCGGTGAAATTGGTTCGGTTGAACGCCGTCTGCGCCAAGCGGTTGAAGAAAACCCTGATTCCCTTGTTGTTGCGAACTGTGATGATCCGCTGATCGTGTCGGCAGCCTGCGAAGCGCGAAACGTTGTCTGGGTTGCTGCGGGCGCCGGATGGGGAGGGGACTCCGCGGCCTATCCGCGCGGTGGCAGGGTTGTTCGTGACTCCGATTCATGGCACCTCATTGAAGCTTTCCCCGGCGAAAAACTCCCCAAACTTCGCGAGCGTCCCACGCCAGACTGGACAATCGGCAACATCGATTTGATGCCGGAAGGAGCAAGTGGGCCCTCGGCAATTCTGTACGGACCACACGACGTTCGCGTTCCTTTGCACCTGCAGCTCCCGGGGCGCGCAAACCTTGGCAACGCTGCCCAGGCAGTGGCGGCCGCGGTCGCGTTGGGGATTGATCCGCAGGTGGCCGCCAACGCGATCGGTCAAGTGCGTCAGGTTGCCGGACGATATTCCATTCATGACGTTGATGGGCGTCGCGCTCGCATCATGTTGGCGAAGAATCCGGCAGGCTGGCAAGAAGCGATGACGATGGTTGACCCGCGTGTCAAACAGGTCGTGATTGCAGTCAACGGCCAGGTTCCGGACGGGCAGGATCTCTCGTGGCTCTGGGATGTCGACTTCTCCGCGTTGTCCGCGTCCGGCGATCGTCGCGTTGTCGCGTGCGGTGAACGAGGCGCCGATTTGGCCGTCCGCCTTGAATACGCGGGAATTCACTGCGATCTTGCGCCACTACCCATGGACGCCTTGAAGCTCCTTGAACCCGGCAAGGTTGAGATGTTGCTGAACTACACGGCTCTTCGAGACTTTAAAGTGATCCTTGATGTTCGCCAGAAATCAGCAACCAGACGATAGGAGGGTGGACGATGAGTGAATCAACCCTGCGAATCGGGGTCCTGTTTCCCGAAGTACTGGGCACCTACGGAGACACGGGCAATGCCCTGATTCTGGCAGAGCGCGCCCGCCGTCGAGGCATCGACGCGGAACTAGTGACAGTGTCTTTGAACGAAGACATCCCAGCAGAACTGGATCTTTACACTCTAGGCGGTGGCGAAGACACTGCGCAGTCACTGGCGGCCCAGAAATTCCGCGACGACTCGGGTTTGCTTCATGCCTTGGACGCCGGCAAGCCGCTTCTTGCCATCTGCGCCTCATTGCAGGTTTTGGGGCACTGGTATCGCGATGCGCGCGACGAGCGAGTCGAAGGTCTCGGCGTTCTTGATGTCACCACGGATCCGCAGGGGCATCGTGCAATTGGCGAGCTTGTCTGTGAACCCCTTCTTGAAGGACTAACCCAGCCATTGACTGGTTTTGAAAACCATGGTGGTGGGACGGTTCTTGGACCCAAAGCACGTCCACTTGGTCGCGTCATTGCGGGCGTTGGCAACGGAACTCCTGAAGGAATGACACCGGAGCCTATTGCCTACGATGGTGTCGTTCAAGGATCCGTTATTGCTACCTATATGCATGGACCCGTTTTAGCTCGAAATCCTGAGCTTGCCGACTTGCTTCTTACTCGCGCTACAGGGCTTGAACTGGCGCCACTTGATGTTCCAGGCGTCGAAGCTCTGCGCGCTGAACGTTTGGATTTTGCGCGCCGCTGATCAGCGTGCTTTGCGCTGTTCTCTACGGAAAATCAGGGTTTGATCGGGGTTGCTCCCCAAAGACAGGGCGCTTCTTCACCGATACGATGGATAAGAATTGACTATCGATCTGGAGGATTGATGACCCCTGAAATGAACACCGATCCGACTGGTAGCCAGCCGAATGGTGGTTTCGCGACCGGTTTCAACGGACAAGCCCCTCAGGCTTCATCCCAAACACCGTGGCCTCAGTACGGCGAGGTCTTAGGTTCATCGAATCCAACCTACGGTTCTTACGCGGGTGGGACGTTCAATGATGGTGGCGCGGGCTACCCGCAGGGCGCGCAAGCGCAGTGGAATTCTGGTGCACCTCAGTACCCCGGTCAGTCGATGAATCAGCCGATGGGACAGCCCTATGGCGGCCAACAGGCTGGTGGCCCCAACGTTGCTGGAATGCCGATGCCGGGTGTGCCTCAGAAGCTTCCTAGCCGTGCCGGTTCGATCATCATGATGGTCGTTGGCTTGCTGATGATGTTTATCGTTGCCCCGATTTCCCTGTTGGTGGGCGCTCTGGCTGGTCTCGATCTTGACGGTGTTATTGCTGGAACGAATGAGATCCGCTCTGGCGACACAATCACCATCGGTGACGGCGGATCGCTGATGGTGACGGCCTCACGTTCGGATCCTTCGGCTTACGCGGGCACCCTCTACTCGTGTAAGGTCACCTCGGTTGAAACGGACACCGAATATAAGATGACGACGAGCACAACGGACACTTTCTACATTGATGGTCTGGCGCCCGGAAATTACGTCGTTGAATGTGAGGGTGAAACCACTAGATTGATGGCAATTTCTGGTGTTACCGCCGACGATTTGGTGGGGGCTGGAATGTCGGGAGTTGCTTGGGCGACGGGAATCGGAATTCTTGGTCTGATCCTACTGATTGCCGGCATCATCTGGCTGGTGGTGACGAATCGTAAGCGTTCGCAAATCCGCGCCACTCAGATAGGTTCGCCATATCAGTGGCAGTGATGTCCTGACAGTGTCTTTCGTGTGAGGGCGAGGCTGGTAGTGATACCGCCTCGCCCTCACACGCACCCTGGGTGTTTTCCTCAGCGTCGACGAGATTCTTCCTGGTTCGCTTCTTCCTGAGTGGCAGGGATGATCCTCTTCACTGAAAACTGCGAGGGTGTTCGTGTTCCTTTTCCGGGACTGTCAATCGTCGAGCTAAGCGGGCGCATGGCGCTGTTTTGGGCTTTAAGTGAAGAAGTCGGCAACATTCATATCAAGATTCTGACATGGACCATGTACACACCAGATTGACGCTAAATGCAAGATGATTTCTACATGGTTTCTTCTAGACTGGGAACAATGATGGGTCGGCAACGATGCCGTGGCACGTGATTGCCTGTGATGACTGCTCATTCCTGAATGGGGAACGGTCCAGCGCAAGTGTCGACCTCGTGAAACAATGCGCTTCTTAGCGTTATTGGTAGAGATAAACGGTGGTTTCGTTAAAAAAGGGGAAGGGAAAGCATGAGTCACATTGAGCCAAACAGCGCAGATCGATTGAAGATTCCTATCCCGGTAACTCAAGACCGCCTGAAGGATCTTTTCAATCAACGTAGCTGGACGTGGTTCGTTGATAATGAAGGCGATTTGGGTGGTCGCTGGAATGGCTACACCTTTTATTTTTTGTTGACTGGAACGAACCAAGAGATTCTCCATATCCTGGGTGGCTGGGGTAACCCCATCAATCCAGACCGTCTACCAGAGGCACGTGCTTTTATTGCCGACTGGCATAGGAAGCACCTCTGGCCGAAAGTCTGCTTGACCCTTAACGATCAGGGAGTCGTCAATATTCGAGTAGAGAACACTGTTGACTGGGAGTCTGGCGCAACGGACGAACAGCTCTGCCAGCAGATCGATTGTGCGCTTGGCACGGGCATGCAATTTTTTGAAGAACTGAACGAGGAGCTGTCGTTATGAGCGGAATCTTTGATCGAATTAAGAAGATCTTGAATGCCCAAGTAGCAGATGAAGTGCGAAAGGATGCTTTTTCCAAAGATGGCGTCGTCCTAGATGTAGATGCAGATCTGCAAGAACTTCACTCCCTCCAGGTTCTCAGTGAAGAGGCCAACGGGGAAGACCAAGGTGGGGTAGCTTCTTCGGCAGATGATGTGCAGGATCGTTCGGACCAGCCCGATCAGCTGGATCTGACTCGTCCAGTCACCCTTGAACGTATCGGGTTCTTTTTCGACTCACAGGGTTGGAATTGGGGGATCGACGACGACGGTGACTTTGTGACAGGTTTCGATTCGAGTCAGTACGTGTTCCGGCTCACCGGCAAGAAGAACGAAATCTTCACAATTCTTGCCTTTCGAAGCACCCTCGTTGATTCTCAGTTGAGGTCAGAAGTCGAGTTACTGATTGAAGATTGGCATGCGACTCACCTGTGGCCGATGGCTTCGTTCGTTGAAAAGAACGGAGAGATTCGCATTTTGGCAGAAATGAACTTGGACTGTGAGTGGGGGCTTTCTGACGCGCAACTTGTTACTCAGTGCAAATGTGGACTCAGCACAATCTCCTCCTTCTTTGAGGAAGTAGATGAGAGATTCGGCCCAGCTCCATCGGAAACGGACACGGACGGCGACTACAGCGAATAGTGCGCTGTTTGCGACACTAGCGTAGAGACTCTGCCGATCATGTGGCAGACAAAGTCATTAAAAATGGGGGGGATGTGATGGGCGCTCCGCTCACATCGCGAGCTACAGCTTATCCACTGCTGAATGAACGCGGTGAAACGACGCGTTCTCAAATCCTTGACGCTGTCCAAGCTGAGATTGTTGAGCGTGGGGCTACAGCGATGACGGTTTCTTCAATTTCGAAGCGAGCGAACCTCACGCGCTCGCTGTTCTACCACTACTTTGCGACCAAAGATGAAGCCGCCTCGGCGGTCCTTGACAGTGTGATTGATGACTTTCTTGCTCAGGTTCGTCACTGGAACGAAGGGCGAGAACTCGGAAATGTTGATAAAGCTCTTGATGACGCAGTGCATCTTATGTGTTCGATCATCGATCAAGACGGCCCATTCAGCATGAGCTTGGCGGGGACTGGGAACGGGCAACTGTATCTGCAGTTCATTGACCGCGCGGCCGACCGTATCGCGCACTTCGTTGTGGATAACACCGTAGAAGATTTCCGCCGACACCATGAGATCAAAATTGGTGACCTTTACGAGACCTTCTACATGCTTATCGTCGGTCTGATCTCCCTGATGAGAACGCACCCGGATATCAGCGAAGCGGCGGTTAAACGAATCGTCGCCCACACCCTCCAGATTGACGATCTCGTTCAACTCGATTGATGAGGGATTTCTTCATTGAGGGAAATACACGGGGCTCAAACAGTGATTGACAGGGTGTAAATGTTAGCTTTAGACTGTGTGAGTCAGTTCATATCTGTGGTGGCGCGCGCCTTGAATCTGGATCCTGATCCCGAAGGGCAGACCTTCGTTTCTTGACTCCGCGTCACGACTCGACGTCCTGTGATGCAAGGAAGGCAAGAACAATGTTGTTCGAGGTCTACGGCGAACATGCCGCATATCAGTGGATTGGATGGGCGTTAGTTTTCGCTGCCCTCATCGGAGCGAATGAGATCGCGCGTCGCACAAAGGCGGGAGGCGTCTTCTGTTTCCTTGTGCTACCGGCTATTTTGACGGTCTATTTCATTGCGATCTACGTAGGTGCCGGACAGGGCGTGGAGTGGGCGCTCAATAACCCGACCTACGTGCACATGAATAGCTGGTTCCACTACGCGAAGCTCTATGCGGCAACTGCTGGCTGTATTGGCTTCATGATGCTGAAGTATGGCTGGGGAAAGATCGGTCGTTCACACGCATTCAAGTGCTTCCCGTTCGTTATTGTTGCGATCAATATTCTGATTGCCGTCGTCTCTGATTTTGAGTCGGCATTCCGCGCATTCGGCACGACCTGGGTTTCCTCCGAAGGTGTCACGCTGATGGGCGGCTGGCACAATGTCTTCAATGGCGTTGCGGGTCTGATCAATATCTTCCTAATGACCGGCTGGTTTGGTATCTACGCTTCTCGAAAGAAGCAGGACATGCTCTGGCCGGACATGACGTGGGTGTTCATTGTCGCCTACGACCTCTGGAACTTCTGCTACACCTACAACTGCTTGCCGACTCACGCCTGGTACTGCGGTGTTGCCCTGCTTCTTGCGCCGACAGTTGCCAATGCCTTCTGGAATAAGGGTGGGTGGATCCAGAATCGTGCAAACACGTTGGCTCTCTGGTGTATGTTCGCGCAGGTTGTTCCCGCGTTCCAGGACTACTCGAACTTCTCGGTTCAGTCTGTGAATAATCCGAATGTAAACCTGTTTGTTTCGATTCTCGCTCTGGTTGCCAACATTCTGGCTCTCGGCTATGTGGTCTATCGTTCGCGCAAGCTCGGCCGTAACCCGTACACGAATGAAATCTTCGTGGGGACGAAGGACTTCGAGGCTGCGATGGCGCGCCGCGAGGGTGTGGCTACCGCCTGATCTAGTTCGTATGGACGAGGCCCCGCCCGGCATGTGCCGGGCGGGGTTTTCGCTTGTCAGATCACCTTTGCCGACTGAGGGTGACTAGCTGGCCTCGTGAATAGGGAGACCGAAGGGGTGGAAGTTGAGTTTTCGACGAGAAAAACAAAGTTGAGTGGAATAGACTCAACTTTGGAGCGTTGATATATGTAGACGCGCGTGGGATCGTCGCGTGCCATATCTCGACGCAATACGTCACTGGAGGAAACATGACCAACGAATTCACGACGAAAGCGCAGGAAGCCATTGGCTCTGCACTCGAGTCAGCTAGGGCAGCTGGCAACCCGGGAGTTACGCCCCTGCATCTTTTGAATGCTCTGCTGACTCAGAACGAAGGAATTGCGACGGCGCTTCTCGATGCTGTCGGCGCCGACCGTAAGACAATCGGCACGAGAGCGCGTAACGCGCTGGTCGCACTGCCGAGTATTCAAGGCTCGACCGCCCAAAATGCTCAGGCAGACCAAGCTCTGATGGGAGTCATCAACGACGCTCGCAAGCGCGCAGAAAAGGCCGGCGATGCCTATGTGTCGACTGAACACCTGATGATTGCGCTTGCCGCGTCAAAGAGCGAGGCCGGCACCATTCTTTCTAGCAACGCGGCAACGCCCAACGCTTTGGAGGAAGCACTGAAGACGCTCCGTCCAAATCCGATTACGTCGCCCGATCCGGAGGGGAGCTTCGAAGCTCTCAAGAAGTACGGGCGAGACCTGACCGAGGTCGCTCGCGAAGGCAAGCTCGACCCGGTGATCGGTCGTGACGCGGAGATTCGTCGCGTCGTTCAGGTGCTGTCGCGTCGCACGAAGAACAACCCTGTCCTTATCGGTGAGCCTGGTGTGGGTAAGACCGCGGTTGTCGAAGGGCTAGCTCAGCGTATTGTCGCGGGCGATGTCCCGGCATCCCTGAAGGATAAGACACTTATTGCTCTCGACCTGGCATCGATGGTGGCAGGCGCGAAATACCGCGGTGAATTCGAGGAACGCCTGAAGGCTGTCCTCGAAGAAATCCAGCGCTCTGACGGGCAGGTCATCACCTTTATCGACGAGCTTCACACGGTCGTCGGTGCCGGTGGTGGGTCTGAAGGCGCGATGGATGCCGGCAATATGCTCAAGCCGATGCTTGCGCGTGGCGAACTGCGCATGGTTGGCGCGACCACGCTGGACGAGTATCGCGAGAACATTGAAAAGGACCCGGCTCTGGAACGTCGTTTCCAGCAGGTTTTCGTCGGCGAACCGTCCGTTGAGGATACGGTTGCGATCTTGCGCGGTATTGCGCCGAAGTACGAGGCCCACCATAAGGTGACAATCTCCGATGGTGCGCTCGTTGCGGCGGCAACCTTGTCGGATCGCTACATCACGGGGCGTCAACTGCCGGATAAGGCGATCGACTTGATTGATGAGGCTGCGTCTCGTCTGCGGATGGAACTTGATTCTTCCCCGATCGAGATCGATGAGTTGCGTCGCCAGGTGGATCGTCTGCGAATGGAAGAATCCTATCTGACCGAATCTGATTCGGATAAGACGGATGAAGCGACCCAGATTCGCCTAGAGAAGCTTCGTGCGGACCTCGCTGATAAGCAGGAAGAGCTGACTGCATTAACTGGACGCTGGGAGGCAGAGAAGGCCGGGCATAACAAGGTCGGTGATCTGCGCGTTCAGCTGGATGAACTGCGTACTCAGTTGGAACTTGCTATCCGTGAGAATCGTTGGGAAGAAGCCGGAAGGCTTCAGAACGGTGAAATCCCCGCGGTCGAACGCCAGATTGGCGAAGCCGAGGCGAACGCTGAAGCGGAAGATGAAGCAGCCGGCGAGCCGATGATCGCAGAGAAGGTTGGGCCGGCTGAGATTGCGGAAGTCGTGGAGTCCTGGACGGGTATCCCGACCGGTAAGCTCCTACAGACGGAAACCGAGAAGCTTCTGACCATGGAAGATGCGATCGGGCATCGACTGATTGGTCAGAAGATGGCCGTCGCGGCGGTGTCCGATGCGGTTCGGCGTTCCCGTGCGGGGATTGCGGATCCGAATCGTCCGACCGGTTCGTTCCTGTTCCTCGGTCCGACGGGTGTCGGTAAGACGGAGCTGGCGAAGTCGCTGGCGGAGTTCCTCTTCGATGATGAGCGAGCGATGATTCGCATCGACATGTCGGAGTACTCCGAGAAGCATTCGGTCGCGCGCCTCGTCGGCGCCCCTCCGGGATACGTTGGATACGAGCAGGGTGGTCAGCTGACCGAAGCTGTTCGCCGTCGTCCGTATTCGGTGATCCTTTTGGATGAGGTCGAAAAGGCTGATCCGGAAATCTTCGACATTCTGCTTCAGGTTCTCGACGATGGTCGCTTGACTGACGGTCAGGGCCGCACGGTTGATTTCAGGAATACGATCTTGATTTTGACATCGAACCTTGGCTCGCAGTTCCTATCCGATCAGTCTTTGACGCAAGAGATGAAGGCTGATGCGGTGATGAAGACGGTGCGTCATGCATTCAAGCCGGAGTTCTTAAACCGTCTGGATGAGACGGTCATGTTCGACCCGCTGTCGGCGGATGACTTGGCTGGCATTGTTGACCTGATGGTCGGCCAGCTCGCGAAGCGTCTTGAGAGCCGTCGCATCACGCTCGACGTGTCCGAGCCTGCCCGCGGTCTGCTGACCCGGATTGGCTACGACCCGGCTTACGGTGCTCGTCCGCTACGTCGCCTGATCCAGAAGGAAATCGGTGACAAGCTGGCGAAGATGCTTCTAGCCGGCGAGGTTGGCGATGGTTCGACCGTTCGCGTCGATGTTTCCGAAGACTTGGAGACTCTGTCGATGCAGGTAGTCGCAGAAGGTGAAGAGCCGGACATCTTCTCCTGCTGATTGATTCACGAGGCCGTGTGGGGCGCACGTTTGCAACGCGCGCCCCACACGTGCGCTTGCCACCAGAACCCGTGGCCGATAAGGGCGCGTTTAGAATAGGGGCACACCGGTAACAGCACGGCTCGAACAGTCGAGCGAGCGTCACAATGCGGAAGGAACACGCATGGCAGTCATCACGAGCGAACTGATGGATATTCCTTTTGCTCATGCGTATGCGTTGAATGTTGGGGGACAGACCCTGGTCAAGGTTGGTGACACGTCGACTGTCTATCCGCTGGCGTCCGTCACGAAGCTTTTGATGGCATGGTCAACGCTGGTTGCAGTCCAGCGAGGTTTTATTAGTTTGGGCGATCCAGCTGGTCCCGAAGGGTCCACGATTCGCCACCTTCTGGCTCACGCCTCGGGCTTGCCCGCAGAATCTCGCGATGCACAGTTCGGCGTCGAAAAACGACGTGTTTACTCCAACGCCGGTTTCGAGATCCTTGGTGATGCGGTTGCCGAAGCAACGGGAACAGACATCGGTCGATGGATTGAAGAATCCGTGATTGAGCCTCTGGGGATGACGATGACAGATGTCCCCGGCTCGGTCGCACGCTCTGGGCGAGCAAATGTTGACGATCTGCTGATTCTCGGCCAGGAGTTCCTGCATCCAACTCTGATCAGCGATGCGCTATCGAGTGAAGCGGTAACCCCGCAGTTCCCCGACCTTGCGGGCGTTGTCCCCGGATACGGTCGGCATAACCCATGCCCGTGGGGTCTCGGCCTTGAAATCCGGGGAACGAAGAACCCGCATTGGACCGCCCCAGATGCGCCGGCCACAACATTCGGTCACTTCGGAGTCTCAGGCTCGTTCCTCTGGGTTGACCGTGAACACGATGCGACCGCAGCGTTCCTTGGGTCGCAAGAATTCGGCCCCTGGCATAAGGAACACTGGTCGCAGCTCAACGCCCAATTGCTGGGCCTCGTGAACGCCTAACGTTCAGAGCGCGAAGGTGGACTCTGGTCCCACGTGGTCAGTCGGTAATATCGATGATGACTGGCACGTGATCCGACGCGCCCTTGCCCTTACGCTCATCCCGATCGATCTGAGCCTCAGCCACACGCGAGGCCAACGCGGGGGAGGCATACACAAAGTCAATGCGCATTCCCTCATTCTTCGGGAAGCGTAGCTTCTGGTAATCCCAGTAGGTGTAGTTGGTGACGCGCTCGCGGGTGATTTCGACCCACCCATCATCGGCGAAAGCAAAGAACGCGTCGCGCTCGGGCTGTGAGACGTGGGTGGCGCCGGCAAATGCGGTCATGTCCCACACGTCCTCATCAAAGGGGGCAACATTCCAGTCACCGACCATGGCGATTTGCGCCTTCGGGTCCTCAGACAGCCACTTCACACCGTTTTCCTTCAAGACGCGTAGCCACTCGAGCTTGTAGACGTAATGAGGGTCGGTCAGCTCACGACCGTTCGGGATATACAGGCTCCATATTGTGAACGGTGAGCCGTCGGGCGACTCGACAGTAACGCCGAGTGCACGAGCCTCCACAACCGGAGGATTCCCAAATGCGGGTTGGCCCGCGAAATGATCCTCGACCTTAAGAATCGGTAGGCGCGAGGCTACCGCAACACCGTTCCACTGATTCAGGCCGTGAATCCGAACCTCGTACCCCGCTTCGGTGAACTGGTCGACGGGGAACTGGTCGGGCTTGCACTTGATTTCTTGCATCGCCAGTACGTCTGTGCTCGAGCGATCAAGGAAAGCGATGACGCGGTCGACGCGGGTGCGGATGGAGTTGACGTTCCAGGTAGCAAATCTCATGGGATAAACCCTAGTCGGCAGGCTCCGACCCCGCTTGTTCGCGGAATGAGTCTGCGCTTGTTCACGGATTGACTTCGCTTGTTCACGGATTAACCCCGCTTGTTCACGGATTAACCCTGCTCGTTCACGGATTGAGCCCGCGCTTGTTCACCAAAGACCTGTTTGTCAGTTTCTTTCGCTCCTGCGGTAGTTGTGGGTGAACGTCCCTGACGCTGGCGTGCTTTGCCTCGTAGGCTTATCTCATGGGAACTGCACTTGTTACCGGCGCGACGTCGGGCATTGGCGAAGAGTTTTGTTGGCAACTGGCTGCAGGTGGCCATGACCTGGTCCTGGTGGCACGGAGTGAAGCGACATTGCATCAGCTTGCGGAGCGGCTTCACGCCTACGTGGGGATTAACGCGGAGGTGATCGTCGCTGACTTGGCGAATCCTGACCAGCTGGCTCGCGTCGCTGAGCGTCTGGATGTGGGTGGCGCTGAAGTGGGCGCTTCGGCTCTGAAGCCCGTCGATCTGCTGGTGAATAATGCTGGATTTGGGCTGGGCATGTCCTTCCCTGACAACGATCTTGATGCTGAGCTCTATGGCTTAGATGTCATGGTTCGTGCGGTGATGGTGTTGTCGCATCATGCGGCTCGGTCGATGCGTGTGCGCCATCGAGGTGCCATCATCAACACGGCGTCGGTAGCGTCGCGGACAGGGGCGGGCACCTACTCCGCGCATAAAGCGTGGGTCGTTGCGTTCACCGAGGGCCTGTCGGAGGAATTACGAGGCTCGGGAGTGACTGCTACCGCTGTTATGCCGGGGCCGGTTCGTACTGAATTCTTTACAAAGGCTGGTGTCGATATGGAAGAGATGCCGGATGCGTTCTTGGCGACCCCTGAGGAAGTTGTGACTGCTGGCCTTGGCGCGGTGCGTCGCGGGAAAGTGCTGGTCACGCCGACTGTTCCTGCGAAGGTCGGGATGGCGTTGATGAAGTTTGCTCCGCGTTCTTTGACGCGTCGTGTGATGCGGGCTGTTCCGCATATGTGAGTGCGTACCAGCATTAAATGGGGCTATTGTTACTACTGTTACTAATGTGATTGGTGATAATAATGTGGTTGAGCTCTTGCTCCCTCATTTTGTTCACCGATACTCTGTAATGACATGTCTGCTCGACGTGTGCCCGTTGACTCCCATCAACGATCAGTCGATTGAAGGAAGAACTCGCCAATGAAACTGCGTATGACGAAGCGAACGGCTCTGCTTGGCCTCGTAGCTGCCGCGCTCATCATTCCCGGAGTTAAAGCGACAAGCGCCGACTCCGCGCAGAGTGCAGCAGGGGTAAGTATTCCGCAACCAGCTCAGATGGACCTGCAGTCGGGCGTCAATCCTTTGTCCCCCTCAACGGTGACAACCTCCACCACTCCCTACGCTCCGTCCGGAGGAAACTGGCAGAACATTGGTGGCAATTGGCGTTGGGCTGCCAACGGCACCGGCCTTCAGATTGCGTCAACCTGGGCGAAAATCAATGGGCACATCTACCACTTTGATTCAACAGGCTGGATGAATACCAGCTGGTACGAAGAGGATGGCACCTGGTACTACTTCCAGCCTTCAGGTGGATATGCGGGAGCCCTGTACACTTCCGGCTGGCTTAAGCTCGGCGAAACCTGGTACTACCTTGATTCGACGACCGGCAAGATGGTCGCAGACACGGCAAAGACCATCAACGGAAAGCGATACGTCTTCGACATTGACGGCAAGATGAAGACCGGCTGGGCCTCCACGTCGCAAGGCTGGCACTACGTCAACGCATCGGGCGACCAAGTCTTCGGCTGGTTAAACCTGAACGGCACCTGGTACTACCTTGATCCGTCCACGGGAATCATGAAGACCGGACGCCACACGATCGGTGGAACCACCTACGTGTTCAACGCTTCGGGTGCAATGTCTACCGGATGGGCCAAGCTGAAGGAAGGCTGGCGCTATTCCGATTCCAACGGCGTTGAGCGCCTCGGCTGGCTGGGCCTGAATGGGACGTGGTATTACTTCGATCCATCAAATGGCGTCATGGTCGAACATGCTTCCAAGACAATTGGTGGCAGGACCTACACTTTCGACGCCAATGGTGCGATGAAGACCGGCTGGACATCAAACTCTGACGGTTGGCGTTACCTCAACGCATCCGGGTACGAAACCTACGGCTGGTTGAATGATCGAGGAACGTGGTACTACCTTGATCCCACCACGGGAATCATGCAGACCGGCCGACGTACGATCAATGGAACCACCTACGTGTTCAACGCTTCGGGTGCGATGTCGACCAGCTGGGAACGTCTGAGCGATGGCTGGCACTACTCCTCAACCAGTGGTGCCGAGGTTGTTGGCTGGGCAGTCGTGAACGGCTACTGGTACTACATGGATCCCTCAACGGGCATCATGGTCGCAAACACCTCGAAGAATATTGGTGGAAAAATCTACTCCTTCGACGCTTCTGGAGCATGGCGTTCTTGAACGTCTGGGTGGCCTCGTGAATCCGCGCAACCCCGAACGTTAAATTGTTCGACGTGCTGTGTAGACTGGAAGTCAACGTGCTCATTTCGTCGATTCGCGAGTGTTCAGTAACATGCGCCATCTGACTCGATGGCCACCGAGTAGTAGTTACTAGTAATCCAATCTGGCTGATTATGGTGTCATCGCCGGAGTTGCAATACAGGGGAACAATGAGAGTTTCACATCAAGTCCCGTGGCGTACATTGGCAAGCGCATTTGTCATCTCTGGGCTTGTCCTGTCGACGAACGTTGCCACGTTTGCTGACGAAAACGGTGAAAGCGCACCTCCAACTGTCACAACCCAGAGTGATCCCCAAGAAAACCCGCAGAATCAAAATGGGGGTACTTCACCTCTAGGAGCTGAAACCACAGCTCCTGTCGCTACCCCGAAAAAGACGACCGCCCACGAACCTTTGCAATCCCCTGAAGGTTCATGGATCTACTCCGGCGTCTGGCAGTGGAAACAACCCGACGGAACGCTCCTGAAAGACTCATGGGCGCGCATTAACGGCTCCACCTACTACTTTGACGCGAACGGGACCATGGCAAGTAGCTGGTTCCGCAACTCTGATTCGTGGTTCTACGCATCCGCGTCTGGCGCTCTTACCACAGGTTGGTTGAATGATCGAGGTACTTGGTACTACCTTGACCCTGTAACGGGGCAGATGAAGACGGGTCGTCATCAGGTTGGTTCTGTTTTTTATTTGTTTGATGGTTCTGGTGCGATGCGTACCGGTTGGGTTGAGATGTCCGATGGGTGGCATTATGCGACTACGTACGGCGCCGAAGTTCGTGGGTGGTTGAATGATCGAGGTACTTGGTACTACCTCGATTCTGAAACGGGGCAGATGAAGACGGGGCGTCATCAGGTTGGTTCTGTTTTTTATTTGTTTGATGGTTCTGGTGCGATGCGTACCGGTTGGGTTGAGATGTCCGATGGGTGGCATTATGCGACTACGTACGGCGCCGAAGTTTATGGTTGGTTGAGTGACCGAGGCGCTTGGTACTACCTTGACCCTGTAACGGGGCAGATGGCCACCGACCAGAAGCAAGTAGGAAACGAAACCTACTTCTTCAAGGCCTCCGGCGCGATGTGGACCGGCTGGCACAAGCGCGCAGATGGCTGGCACTTCCTGAACTCCAACGGTACTGAAACCCGCGGCTGGGTCGCCTCCGGTAAGAAGTGGTACTACCTTGATCCCGCTACAGGCATCATGGCGACAGGCGAGCGAACCATCGGCGGGAAGTCCTATGAGTTCGCATCAGATGGCGCGATGTTGACTGGCTGGCAAAAGCGCGCAGATGGCTGGCATTACCGCAAGCCTTCAGGTGAAGTCGGCCTTGGATGGCAACGGGTTGGTTTGGACTGGTACTACCTTGATCCCGCTACAGGCATCATGGCGAATGCTGGCCGCACGATCGACGGGAAATGGTACAACTTCCTCTCATCGGGTCAATGGGTCAACTACCAAGCTCCCGCCGGCTATCTACAACCGACAATGTCAATTCAGTCCCTTGGATGGGCTACCAATACTCTGACCTACGGCATGAACGGCGTGAAAGTCAGAATCGTTCAACAGCGCCTAGGTATCTGGCACCCGATGAAGCTGGCGTCCGTTGACAGTGGTTTTATGTCGGCAGTGCGTAACTTCCAACGTCGAGCGGGCCTGCCACAAACGGGCGTTGTCGACGAGCGCACATGGAATGCGATGGGAACCGGGTATTCCTGGTACGTTGACCAGTATCAAGTTGCGCCGACCGTTTCGCTTAGTGCAAGTCGCTCCGAACACATTGAAGCAATGATTTCCTACGCTTTGGCGCAGGTGGGATCGCCTTACACTTGGGGTGGAGCTGGTCCGTACAACTTAGGCTTTGACTGTTCGGGTTTGGTGCTTCAAGCACTACACGCAGGTGGCCTTGATCCACAACCGATTAACGTGCACAAGCATGCGTGGCCGGCCTATCGCACCTCGCAGGAGCTCTACAACTACTCCGGATTCCAATACCTTCCGCTGTCGCAAAGGCAACGTGGCGACTTGATCTTCTACACGTCGGGTGGCGTAGTGACGCACGTGTCGCTCTACTTGGGTAATGAGAGGGTTGTCCACACCGACTGGATGGGGAATCCGGCTCGTGTTGATTCCGTGTGGACCAGCTACGGGTACTACAACACGGCACCGTGGGTTATTCGCCCGTTCCCGTAAAGAGAATCGTGATCTAGCAGGTCGGTAGATTTCCAGTTTGCCGGCGCGAAACGAGGCCCCTCAGGAAACCGAGGGGCCTCGTTCGTCAGTGTAGGGAAGCGAAATTCTTTACGGGTCTGAAAATCTTCCTTGGAGATCTGCCTTGGAACTCTGCCTTAGAACACGATTGGCCAGTGCGGAAGACACTCGGTCAAAGTGATGTGCGCGGAGTTAAAGAGCTCTACAGTTGATGCATATTCGGGGTTCAACTCGGGCGTCTTCCCGGTCTTAATTGCTTCTTCTCCAGCCCGATCATCAACGTATTCGTTTAAGGAGCCATCAGACAGGCGTGCACTTGCGTCCGCGTACGCTTTGAAGGCTTCCATTGCATGAGTACCAGTGGAATCCACCGATCCTGCTTGCACTAGAGCATCAGTCTGCGCCGAGGCAAAAGCCTTGACGAAAGAAGCCCACGCGGTAGTTGCAGTGGTGGAATCGCCCGAGAGTGTTGCTTCAGTAAAGGCTTGTCCTTCAGGCAAGGACTCGAGTGCCTGGACGAGAATGTCATCCATCGCTTGGCACCCCTCCGTAGGAGCGTCCATCTCGGGAAGCGATGGGGCCGATTGAGGATCTGCATAGATCCCCGATTCAGCCTCAGATCCGATTGAGTGCGCTGTGGGGGCAGACTGCGGGTTTGGCTGGGGCGATGGTGAGCATGCGCCAAGAGTAAGCGTGAGACCTGCTATCGCGCTCAAACACACTGAGCAACGTCCCGTGAAGAGTCGATTTCGCATGAGATTTCTACCGCGAAATCAGGCCAGATCGAGATCTTCAAGACCAAGCGCATAGAAGTAGGGGAATCCCTCGGCCTCGATGCGTTCCTTAGCGCCGGTTGCGCGGTCAACGATGACTCCAACCGCAACGACCTCGGCTCCTGCTTCACGCAGAGCAGTGGCAGCTTCCAGAGGCGAACCGCCAGTGGTCGAAGTGTCTTCAAGGACAACCACGCGCTTGCCGACCACGTCCGGCCCCTCAATGCGACGCTTCATGCCGTGGTCCTTGGCAGCCTTGCGCACAACGAAAGCATCAAGGTCGAGGCCACGCGAAGAAGCGGCATGCATCATTGCGGTGGCAACGGGGTCCGCTCCCATGGTCAGACCGCCAACTGCAACATAATCTTCGCCCGGAGCAAAACCGGATTCTTCCAAAAGATCGAGCATGACGTGACCGATCAGGGGTGCAGCTTCGTGGTGAAGCGTTGCGCGACGCATATCAACGTAGAAATCAGATTCGCGACCGGAAGCCAGAGTCACCTTTTCGTGGATGACGGCAAGTTCCTTGACGAGTTCGGACAGGCGGGCTTTTTGAGAGTCATTCGTCATGCTTCACAGTCTAGACGGTAGGTGGCATAGACGATGGGACGGTTTCGCCACACCTTTCGCTCCGTAGAGCGCCACATATGAAAGTGCCCCAACCTTTGAACTGTCCCCCGGAAGTTGGACTGATTAATTCAGTTTTTCTCCCGGGGGGGGGAGGCAGTTCACTTGAGGCTGGGGGAACTTTCGTCAAGAGCTCGAGCAATCAGCCCGAGAAGGGAAAATAGGCGGTCAGTCGGCGAATGCCTCGACCAGTTCAATCAGCTCACCAATACCCTCGTGAATTCCGAATGGGCGGTACGGGTACTGTTCAATTTGTTCGATCGACGTTGAGCCGGACAGCACAAGGTGCGTGCGCAGACCGGCTTCAACACCCGCCTGAATATCCGTGTCCATGCGGTCGCCGACCATTGCAGCGTGCTCAGAGTGGGCGCCGATCTTGTTCAGACCTGCGCGGATCATCACGGGGTTCGGTTTGCCGACGAAGTAGGGGCGCTTACCGGTGGCTGCGGTGATCATTGCTGCGATCGAACCGGTCGCGGGCAGTGTGCCTTCATCTGAGGGGCCCGTGACGTCCGGGTTGGTGGCGATGAATTTTGCGCCACTTTCGATTAGTCGGATTGCTCGGGTAATCGCGTTGAAGTCGTAGTTACGTGTCTCGCCGAGCACCACGTACTCAGGATCCTGATCGGTCATGATGTAGCCGGCGCCGTGGAGCGCGGTCGTCAGTCCAGCCTCGCCAATCACGAATGCGGACGAGTTGGGCGACTGCTGCGACAGGAATGCTGCGGTCGCGTTTGCCGACGTCCAAATATGTTCCTCAGCAACATCCAAACCGGACCGTTCAAGTCGAGCAGACAGGTCGCGGTTGGTGAAGATTGAGTTGTTCGTCAGAACCAAGAATGGCATGTTCTTGGCGCGCAGTGCCTCGAGGAACTGCTGAGCTCCGGGAAGCGCCCGGTTTTCCTTGACCAGAACACCGTCCATGTCGGAAAGCCATGCGGAAACAGGTGGCATGTCGGTGAGGGCCTTGGGCGCGATTTCGTTATCAGTCATGTCTTCATCCTATGTGGAATATCAGGGAAAGACATGGAGAAGGGTTTATTCAGGGTCTGTGTCGATTGCGCCTTGAATGTCGTTGAACAGCAGGTTCGAGATCTCAACCTGAACGTATTCGACGCGCGGAACATCGTGCAGGACAAGCGGGTCGTCTGCGCTGGTCTGCAGAGTCAGAGTGCCACACCCGAAGATGCGGTCGATAAAGTCGCGGTCCATTGCCACGTCGGAAATGCGCGTGATGGGCAGGTCGTGTCCCTTCTTGTTGATGATGCCGTGGCGCGTGATGATGCGTTTCGTGGTCAGCGTGAAGGTCGTGGTGAACCAGCGGATGAAGGGCATGATGAAGATCGGGAATGTCGCGACGATGACGATTGCCCAGACGATTTCGTAGCTGTAGGGCGCCCACTCAGTCGGTAGGTAGACCGATGCGAAGATTCCGACAATGATCAGAATCAGCTCAGCTAGCGTATTGCCAAGGATGGCTTTGAAGTGCGTGCGCATGTGGCGGACGATTTGTTCGTCTTGGGACAAGAGTGCATGACGTGGAGACATGTCTTAATCGTGCCATTATTTCCCTCGCTTGTGCTTGCTATGTAATGCAAGACGCTATCGTTATGCCCGTGAGTGATGTTTATCAGGATGTCGTCAGCGCCGGTGAGCGCGGTGCGCAGGTGCCAGACCGTGCGCTCTCCCGTGGCGCAATGGGGGACGAGGCCACGCCTGCTTTAGAAAGCCTGCCCGGTGTTGGTCCGTGGGTTGGTGAGCTTCCGACCGATGAAAAGTACGATCCTGAACTACTGAAAAACGGCGATCATCGCAACGTTGAAGACCAGTATCGCTACTGGACGATGGACGCGATCCGCGAAGACATCGCAGCCCACGCGCTCCCGTTCGAGGTTGCAATCGAGAACCTCGGTCATGACTTCAATATCGGTTCTATCGTGCGCACTGCAAATGCGCTGGGAGCCAGTCGAGTCCACATTGTTGGGCGTCGTCGTTGGAATCGTCGCGGGGCAATGGTGACTGACCGCTACCTGCAGGTCGATCACTGCCAGACCCCCGAAGACCTTGCCCGATCATGTGCAGAGCGCGGAATGAGCCTCGTCGGCGTCGATAACGTGGAGGGCTCCAAGCCACTGGAATCCACTGAACTACCGAAGCGAGCGTGCCTGATTTTCGGCGAAGAATCCTCCGGGTTGAGCCAGGAAATGCGCGACCTTGCCGAGGTGATCGTCCACATTACCCAGCGAGGATCGACGCGCTCAATGAACGTTGGCCATGCGGCGGCAATCGCGATGTGGGCGCACGCGTCCAGTTTGGTCTGACGTTTCAGTGATGTGCGTGGCCTCGTTCCTCATCGGCGAGGCCGGGATACCGAAGCTCAAACTTCGCTGTTTTTGTTGCCCGCACGGGCAAAAGTCCGCCTTGGAAGCACTTATGTGCAGGAAATAGGGACTTCCTACCTCACACGAAACTTGCGATGTGTGGAACAATAGCCAGTGACAAATCTGTCGTTCGAATAGGAGGCTCCTGTGCCTGTCGCAACCCCTGAGGTCTACGCCGAGATGCTGAACCGCGCGAAGGAAGGCAAGTTTGCCTACCCCGCGATCAACGTGACCTCTTCCCAGACCGTTACCGCTGCTATCCAGGGCTTCGCCGAGGCAGAATCTGACGGTATCGTTCAGATCTCCGTCGGTGGCGCTGAATACGCTTCCGGTTCGACGATCAAGAACCGCGTCACCGGTTCGCTCGCCCTCGCTGCATACGCAACCGAGGTCGCCAAGAACTACGGCGTGACCATCGCTCTGCACACCGACCACTGCGCAAAGCAGAATATCGATTCCTGGATCCGCCCGCTCATGGAGATTGAAGCCACCCAGGATCTGCCGACCTTCCAGTCGCACATGTGGGACGGCTCGGCCGTACCGCTTGAGGAGAACCTTGAGATCGCCAAGGAACTCCTCGCCCTCTCCCAGAAGGCAAACACCATCCTCGAAATCGAAATCGGCGTTGTCGGTGGCGAAGAAGACGGTGTTGTCGGCGAGATCAACGAGAAGCTCTACACCACCACCGAAGATGCGCTGAAGACCGTTGAGGCTCTCGGTCTTGGCGAGAACGGCCGTTACCTGACCGCTCTGACCTTCGGTAACGTCCACGGCGTTTACAAGCCGGGCCACGTCAAGCTCCGTCCCGAAATCCTGGGCACCATCCAGGAAGAGGTTGCAGCAAAGGTTGGTTGGAAGAACAACCGCCCGTTCGACCTGGTCATGCACGGTGGCTCCGGTTCGACCGCAGAGGAAATTGCTCTCGCAGTCGAAAACGGCGTCATCAAGATGAACGTCGACACCGACACCCAGTACGCCTTCACCCGTCCGGTCGTGGAGCACATGTTCCGCAACTACGACGGCGTCCTGAAGATCGACGGTGAGGTCGGCAACAAGAAGCAGTACGACCCGCGTTCGTGGGGCAAGTCCGCTGAAGCGGGCATGGCTGCTCGCGTCGTCGAGGCTTGCCAGCGTCTCGGTTCCGTCGGAACTAAGATGAAGTGAACGCTTGCCTGTGGTTGAGCTGATTCACTGAATTGGACTCGGTGGCCCCGTCGCGATTCGTCGTGGCGGGGCCACTGCCGTTGTGTTGTAAGAGGACTGTGCGACGGGTGGTGTGGAATTCCTGATAAGTCGAGTGATGCCGTGCGCGGGTCTCTTGATCCGCGGGTGCGCTAGTTGCCGGCGGATTCGTATTTCCGCGTAGTCGTTTGTCGGCGGTGCGCCTAGCGGATCTCTGTCAGCAGTTCTGTTTTCTCAGCCTTCAACTCTTCGCTTACATGATCGATGATCTCTTTGAAGGGGGTCTTGTCGGGGGCCGCCAGGGGGTGGGCGATGATGTGACCCCATTTGAGGAGTGCGGGGAGTGAGAAAAGGCAGAACAAGAATAAAGCGACGCGGATGGATTCAATGTCGCGTGCGTAAAGGGTGGTGAGTTCGGAGAACCAGATAACGGTGAGAAATACGATGCTCATTATGAACATAATCCACGCGAGGAGATAAATGGGGACGAATTCTTTCTGGGAAAGACGTTCGAGCACGGCTTGGTGAAGCGTGACCACTGAACAGCCGAAGCAGAGGGTGAGAATCATGCTGAAGCCCGCAGGGGCCGCGAGGTGCCTGAGAACAGCTTCAGCCGGAGTGTTCTTGTCGAGGCAAATCATCATGGTGACAACGATGAGAGGGATGAGGAGCCCGACTGGAATCGCCCACAATTCGGACCTCCTTCTCAAAACGGATGCGAGAAGCCCCTTGAGTCTCGCAGGTCTTGCAATGACTTTTGGCTCCGTGTCCTGTTCAAGTGCTTTCTGAAGGTCTTCAGGAAGTTCTGGGCGAGTCCTGCCTCGCGCCATCCGCCACATCGTCATCCCTGATTCACCCGTGGACAGTGCCCTCAGGTCCTCCAGTGCGGCTGCGGTGTCTAGCAGTCTCAGGACGCGTTCTGATGCTGAAGGGGATGCCTCGGACTTCCTGATGATGTACTTGAAGACGATCCAGTAGAGCATCCAGAACAGGGCTGCTGCGAGGAGTGATGACTCCCATCCGCCGGCGTCTGATAGGAAGCGCTTGATGAAGTTCAAGGTCGAAACCGCGGTGATAGCGGCGCTGATTATGAAAACGACTGCCTGGAGTGCGGTTTCATCTGATAGCAGCTTCGCCGTCTTCTTCTGATGAGCGAGCCATTCAGGTCCGAACTGGTCCTTCTTCACCGGCGCCGAGGGGGAGGAGGTGGTTCCCTCGATGAATGACAGGCCGAGGAGTGCAAAAACCAGGCCGCTTTGAACGTTGAGAAGGGTCGAGTTGGGAACAGCGATGATCTTGAGGTAGGCCCATAACTTCTCCGGAGCATTCGGATCGCCCGAGATCCCCTCCCGATAGAGAGTGTTGAGAATGGTGATCAGTTCTGTGTAGGCGACGAGGAGGAGAAAGGGTATAGAAAGGAAGACTATCCATTGAATGATATGTTTGGGGTGCTCGCGCAGGGTGGCGGATGTCGAAGTCTCCTGCGCGGCTTCTGATCCCTTAGTAGAAGGTCTTTCATTCATGGTGTTAATCCTATTTCCTTGAGTGGGATTATTAGCTGATCTAGTGCCGCCACGGTTATAGAATTACTCAGACTCCTCCCCTTTGAGGAGGGAGGGCTCTCGAAGCCCCTATTCCTTCTTCGACAGGGTCTTCTCGATTTCTCGTCCCAGGGAGAGCAGGTTCTTGATTTCGAACTGCTCCCCATTAGTTGGACTGAGAAATCGCTTACCGACTAGTGGGGAGTAGTTCAGCGGGCGGATCGCCAAGGGACTCCTTGCCCTCTCCCAGAAGGCCAAGACCATCCTCGAAATCGAAATCGGTGTTGTCGATGGCGAAGAAGACGGTGTTGTCGGCGAGATCAACGAGAAGCTCTACACCACTACTGAAGATGCGCTGAAGACTGTTGAGGCTCTCGGTCTTGGCGAGAGGCCGTTACTTGACCGCTCTGACCTTCGGCAAGGTCCACGGTGTTTACAAGCCGGGTCATGTCAAGCTCCGTCCCGAAATCCTGGGCCTTCATCCGTCCGCGTTTAGCCCTGTTTCGCATGCGTGAAGGCGCACTTTTGTCCGGGCGCACTGGAAGTTTTGCGCGCTTTCACTGAAAGAGTGCCTCAGGTAGCGACAAACACGGGTGAAACGTGATGAGATTAGAACAGTTCGACGTAAGAAGGGTGGTCGTTATGGGCCAGGTGTGGACTTCAGTTGAAGGCATGATGATCGGCGCAGGGCTTGATCCCAAGGCCATTATCAATGAGTTGCATGAGCGCGCCATCTTAGCGAAAGTCGAGTGGTATCCGTCTGCTCCGCACTTTGTGGGCGTTGACTTCGCTGTTTCTGACGGTCGTCTTGGCGTTGTTCGTGACAATACGCTTTCTGAAGGTCCCACAATCGAGGATCTCGCCGAAGAACTTGCATCCCGTTTTGAAGGCGAAGTCCGCATTTCGACCGTGGTCGTGGATCATACTCCCGAAGGGGTCAGCCCGCTTGCTGACGTGTGGGATAGCGACCTGGATGACGATGAGCCGGCAGAATCCTCGCGAATCGTTGAGATTGGTAATACGCCTGCGTCGTCGGTGCCGTTGCTTGCAGCGCTTGAGGGTATCGATCTTGCCGATATTGAAGGCAATGGTGGCCAGCGCCTGCTTCTTGCTGAGCTTCCGGCTGAAAAAGCCGGCTGGAACTTCGGTGAACTGCCACTGATAACTCTGTCGAAGCAGGATAATGAGTTCCAAATTTTCCTGGTCACGGATGACCACTTGGAACACGTTGTTATTCACAACTGGGCGATGGACTCAAAGATCATTCCGGGTGCGCACAATGTGCCGACAGAGGTTGACGACGAGATCCTAGATCTCGTCGGCGATCGTCCGAATTTGAAGAAGATTGCGGACGCGGTGAACGGGTCGAACGTTGACGATCTGTACAAGTCGACGTCCCTGTTCGGTGATGACGCTGTTGTCGCTGCGGTGAAGGCGCTTGGTCTGCCCGAGTCCGTTGCGGGCTTCCTGCTGGGGCGTATTGATGCCGATGAGGTTGAAGGCGCGAAGCTCCACATGGCTCGCGGTATTTCAAACGCGATCGGTCGTAGCGTGGACATCATGTTGAAGGAACCGGATTCACCGGCTCAGCCTCTATGGGAGTCCTACCATTCAATCGCCGTTGATCGTCCGCATCTGGTGAAGTATTTTGCCGGTGCCGAGGCTATTGTCGGCACGACGTTGCTGACCCTCGCGGTGCGCGCGCAGGCTCCGCGTCGTGGTTGGATGAAGTTCGGTGGTGTGCTCGGCGGGATTCTGCTGTTTGATTCGGTGGCAGAGTTGTCGCTGTCGCGTTACCTGCGTGCGAAGCAGGACCGCTAGTATCGTTTGCGATTGATGCGTCCTCGTGTACTGATCGCGCCAACTGCTTATTGACGAGGCCGGGGTCGGCAGTTCATTCGAACTGCCGACCCCGGTGCGTTACATCAGGAACTTAGCGCTTTAAAAAGCGCGTTTTAGAGCACGTGTGCTTCAGCGGGGAAGTCCTGTGGGCGATCGGTGAAGATACCGGTGACGCCCCATGATGCGAGCTCCTGAGCTTGATCCACATCGTTGACTGTCCAGACGTTGACGTCGAAGCCTGCGTCGCGCATTTCCTTGACCTCTTCAGGGGTGAGGCCGTTGACATCGGGGTGAATTGCGGTGCATCCCAGCAGCTCAGCTCCCTGTTGCCAGGTGGGGCCGGGTTGGTTTTCGCGGTCGAACAGCCAACCGAGATTAATGTTCGGTCGCATAGCGTGGAAGCGTGCGAGAGCCTCGTGGTCGAAGGAAGAAACGATGAAGCGGTCGGTGTTCGCGACCGAATCAACTGCAACAGCGAGGTTCTCGATCAGCTTTTCGCGAAGTTCGGTGCCACCACGGCAGGGCTTGATCTCGAGGTTCATGCCCATGTTTGTCGAATTGGCGAATGAGATGACGTCAGCTACTTCCGGGATTCGTTCAAACCGGTAGGTGTCGGAGAACCACTTTCCGGCGTCAAGCTTGCGAATGTCGGAGAAGCTGAGGTTGTAGTAGCCACCCTTGCCGGTCGTTGTGCGTTGAAGCTTATCGTCGTGGATGACGATCAAAGATCCGTCGCCGATGATGTCGACGTCGAATTCGAACCAGCGGGCACCGACCTCCGCTGCTTTCGCGAAGGAGGCGATTGTGTTTTCAGGCGCCAATGATGAGGCTCCGCGGTGCGCGAAAATCCTGGGGAATGCCATGCGTGTTCCTTTTTGGGTGTTCTATTTCAGTTGTCTGCCTGCAACGTTAGTCGCTTGGAGGCTAGGTCGCTTGTTCTTACCAGAGGTCAGGGTTTGATGCGGCGGTGGTTTCTTCTTCTGCCTGGTTGATGAAGCGTTCTTCGTCGCGTTTGGCGGCAAGAATCTTTTCAACGTACGAGTCGATCGCTTCTTCGAGAGGAACGTCATGGCCGGCTTGTTCGCCTAGGTACCAGCGGTGTTCAAGGAACTCATGGTAGATCTGAGCCGGTTCGAGCTTGGTTTTCAACTCGGCTGGAACTGCTCGCATGACGGGTTCAAAAGCGTTGTTCAACCACTGGTGTGCGGCCAATTCGAGTGGCATGTTCGGGGTGCCCGAGGTGGCTTGGTAGGTGGCGATGTCGTTCAATAAGCGTTGTGCTTGGTGTTCGCCAACATCCATGCCGGTGAGTCGCATGAGCTTGCGATGATGATGTCCGGCGTCGACGACCTTCGGTTGGATCATCAGTTCGGTTGATCCGGCAACCGATGTCATCTTCAATTCAGCAACGTCGAATCCCAGGTCATTGAGGCGTTCGATTCGCTGAGCAACCTTCCACTTCTGGGAAGAATCAATGAGTTCTGTTCCGGTCAGCTCATTCCATAATTCTTCGTAGCGGCTTCGAATACGGTCGCCAACTTCAATGGGATCTGCGTCTTCGGGGAAGTACTCTCCAGCCTGAAGATCCATGAGTTCGCCAATGATGTTGGTCCGTGCCAAATCAACGTCGTACTCGCGTTGGCCAGAGGTGAGTTTTGGGTGGAGCTCGCCGGTTTCTGCGTCCACCAGGTAGGCGCTGAATGCTCCGGCGTCTCGACGGAACAAAGTATTCGACAGCGAAACGTCGCCCCAGTAGAAACCAAGAAGGTGTAGGCGAACAAGCAGTACCGCTAGGGCATCAATCAAACGTGTTGCCGTGTCAGCGCTCATGTATTGGCTGAACAGAGCACGGTAGGGCAGGGAGAACTGCAGGTGTTCGGTGACCAGGACGGCATTGAGTTCCTCACCGTCAAGATTGCGCCTACCGGTGATTACTGCGGTAGGGAGCACGGAAGGGGCACCAAGACGTGAGAGGTCACGAAGCATCTCGTACTCGTGATGTGCGACGGTCGGGCCGATTTCCTTTACGGCGATCACACGGTCAGAGAGGTTCACGAATCGCACGATGTGGCGAGAAATGCCACGGGGGAGAGCTGCGAGGATCTCGTCGGGCCATTCTTCTAGCGGAATTTCCCAAGGAAGATCAAGAAGCGTGGGATCAACGGTCGCGGCCATGATCTCTAGTGATTCGGGCATAGTCCTATTCTCTCATTGCTGAAAGGGACGCAATTATTGAGGAGAATGCGCCAACGAAAGCGCCAGCCCACCAAAAGTGGGGCACTGGTCAGGCATCGAGGAATATGAGGTGGCCCCGCCTCGTTGCTATCAACGAGAACGGGGCCAACTGTGGATGAATCACTCAGGCAGACGCATACCGGTTGCAGCAGAGAAGTTGTGCTGCTGGCCGGGGCGGATGCGAGCGTGGATCACGCCACCGCGAGCCGGAGCGGTGCGCGGAGGAACGCGAACGATGATCTGCTTCACTGAGCCTTCATCGGTGGATCCGAGGCCCTCGGTGGAGCCTGCAAGATGACCGTAAACGTAGGCATCCGAGCCGAGTTCTTCAACGAATTCAACTTCGATCGGAATCGTGTTTTCTTCGTTTTCGGAAACAACTTCGAGGCCTTCAGGGCGGAAGCCGATGGTGATCTTGCCACCGTCTGCCGGGGTGAGGGCGTCGAGGGTTGCCTGCGAGAGCGGAACGCGTGCCGGGCCGAGGATAGCGTTGGCGCCGTCGACGGTGAACGAGCCGAGGTTCATCGCCGGGGAGCCAATGAAGCCTGCGACGAAGTCGTTTGCCGGGCGCTCGTACATTTCCTGCGGGGTGCCGACCTGCTGGAGTAGACCGTTGTTGAGGACGGCGATGCGATCGCCCATGGTCAGAGCTTCGGTCTGGTCGTGGGTGACGTACACGGTGGTGACGCCGAGCTCACGCTGCAGGGAAGCGATCTGGGTACGGGTCTGAACGCGGAGCTTCGCGTCGAGGTTCGACAGCGGTTCGTCCATGAGGAAGACCTGAGGCTTACGAACAATTGCGCGACCCATGGCGACGCGCTGACGCTGACCACCGGAGAGTGCCTTCGGCTTGCGCTCGAGGTAAGGCTCAAGGTCGAGGATGCGTGCGGCTTCATCAACGCGCTTGTTGATTTCGTCCTTCGGGGTGCCGGCGATCTTGAGGGCGAAGCCCATGTTTTCGCGGACGGTCATGTGCGGGTAGAGCGCGTAGTTCTGGAAGACCATTGCGATGTCGCGGTTCTTCGGCGCAACGTTGGTGACGTCCTTATCACCGATCAGGATGCGACCGCTGTTGACTTCTTCGAGGCCGGCGAGCATACGCAGAGAGGTGGACTTACCACAGCCGGACGGGCCGACGAGGACTAGGAATTCGCCATCCTGGATTTCGAGGTCGAGCTGGTCGACCGAGGGCTTGTCGTTACCCGGGTAGATACGGGTTGCCTTGTCAAAGGTGACAGTTGCCATTATTCAATTTCCTTCCCACCGGCAGGTACGTGCCGGACGATCCGAGTGGGTCAATGTTCACCAGCGTCATCACTGGCGGGTTCCTTGTGCGAGCAACCTTTTCCAACCTAGCACACGACTTGGTTTTACAACAGGTTTCAGTGTGTCGTGCGCGTTACCCACCGCGCTTGTTCACCGCGTGGTCTGCTGTTGAGAGCGCGCTTGTTCACCGTTGCACGGAGTTTGTTCAATTGATCTGCCCATGGCTCCTTGTAATCTGAACGGGTGAATGAAGGCGATCAGATCGGTGGCTACACGCTCGTATCCCAGCTGGGTGCGGGTGGCGCGGGTACCGTGTGGCTTGCAGAGGATGAGGGTGGCGATCGAGTTGCCCTCAAGCTTGTGCATCCTGCTTTGGCCGCCGACGAAGAATCTCGCCGTCGTCTGCAACGTGAAGCTGCGACCGTGAATTCGGTTCGCTCCGCCAGGGTTGCCCACGTCGTTGACATTGAAACCGATGCTTCGCAGCCCTTCATCGCGACCGAATATGTTGAGGGGCCGACGTTGGCCTCGTTGATGAATGGCCAGCCGCTTGCGCCGGAGTTGATTGCGGCGATTGCAGCCAGCCTCGCGCGCACGTTGATGGCTGTCCATGACGCGCGGATCGTTCACCGCGATATCAAGCCGTCGAATGTTATTTGTTCCCCGCACGGCCCGATTCTGATTGACTTCGGGATCGCAATGGGTGAAGCGGATGAGCATTTCACCCGCACCGGTCTGGTTTCAGGCACTGCCGGTTACACGGCTCCAGAGCTGTTGCGTGCTCGCCCGGCCGACGATGATTCAGACTGGTGGGCGTGGTCGGCGACCCTGCTTTCGCTTGCGACCGGGCGTCCTCCGTACGGCACGGGCGACGTTCAGGCGATTATTACTCGTGTTCTGACGGGCGAGCCGGACACCGAGGGGCTTCCGCTCTCATTTGCGCAGATCATTCATCAGGCTCTGTCTCCGGACGTGAATTCTCGCCCCGAACCCGACGAGGTCGTCGCAACGTTAGTCGAACTTTACGGTTTCCCCGGCGACGTCATGTCGATTAACCAGCTTGACTGGAGCGCCGCTTTCGCGAACCCCTACGTTTCCACTGTCCGCCCCGTTGTTGCAGATGAGCCCCGCGTTGTCGGCTCCTCGTTAGGGATGCTGGGGTGGTCCAACAATGACGAAACCGTTCAGTTTGGGGATTCTCCGCTTCACCCATCGACGAGGCCCCTTCCGCGCCCTGAAACTGATGAGTGGAATGTGGGGAGCGCGGCCTCGTCAATTCCCCAACTGGGAATGGGTCAAACGGTCAGTGACACCGCGGACTTTCAATCGCTGACCTACCCGAATGGCGCACCTGCTGGCATGTATGGGCAGGTGGTTGGCGGATACGTGGATCCTCATGCGATGGCGGTTCCGGGGCAGTGGACGGGGCCGGGGGCGGATGAATTCGACGTCGATGACCGGTATGAGGACTTGGGATATGAAGCTGACCTTCCCAGAACCGTGTGGATCTTCGGGTGCATCATTGCGATGCCACTTGCTCTCATCCCCATGTTCGCAGGAGTGATGGGGACTGCTACGGTCATCGTGCTCATGTTTTTCATGGCGTTTGGTGGTGCGTTCCATCGGCATCGAGAAAACCGCCGTGTCCGGGCCGGCATTGCGCGATCCAGTGATACTGCTGCGACCGTGGCCTCGTCGCCACTGCTCTTTATTCGCGCTCTGGTGCAGGTGACGTTTGGGCTAGGTATCGGCGGAATCGTCCCGTATCTCGCTTGGAATCTCTACACGGTTGCTCACGGCGGAAGCGGACAGTGGATGCGGCTACTGGACATTGTCCTGGCATCCGATCCGAATGCGACACTCGACCCCTTAGTAACCGAACCGATTGGCTCAATCGGCGTATGGATCGTTGTCCTAGCGACCATCGTTTCAGCCTGGTTGATGCCAACCTCTTCCGATCTAAGAGTTGGAACCAGCATGGCAGTCAGGCGACTGCTGGGCCCAGTATGGGTGCGTGCGATTGCCGGCCTCCTTGCCGTTGGCGTGGTAGGTGCCACATGGTTCCTCGTCACAGGAGGCGCGCTCTGAACTGCATACGCGCCTAGCGCTAGGTAGGGTTGCCTTAAAGATGTGACCTGTGAAAGGAAAACCATGGCAGGCAAGAAGGTAACGGATACCTCCGTGCGCGCGAAAGCTCAGCAGATGCGCGAAGCGCAGGAAAAGGCTGAGCGTCGCACACGTTCAATCATCATCGCAGTCGTTACAGTCATCGTTATCGCGGTGATTGCGACCGTTGGTGTGATTATTTCTCAGCAGATTTCTGCAAAGAATGAAGCGCAGAACGCGAACCCCAGTGATTACTTGGGCGACTACGCGTCGGGCCAGCCGATTCGTTACTCGCATCTTGGTATCGGCCAGGTTGATGACTCTCTTCCGACCGTCACCGAATACTTCGACTACTCGTGCCACCACTGCGCGAATCTTGAGGTTCTGATTGGCAAAGACCTGCTCGCAGGCGCTGACAACGGCGAATACAACATTGAGTTCCAGCCCGTGAAGACGGTCGGCATGGAATACGCGAATGTCGCTACCTCTGCTTCGCTGATTGTAGCTCAGCGGGATCCTGAGCACTGGGGGGCTTTTCACCAGGGTCTGATGGCGTACTTTGCTGCCCAGTACAAGGCTGGTAACGGTACGGTGATTCAGAATGCGACGAACTCCTGGGAACAGGTGAAGACGATCGCTTCTCAGGTGGGCGTTTCCTCTGACGTGGTTTCGTCCCTGCCCGTGAACGTGGCCACCGACTATCTGACAACCGCCACCGACACGTGGAGCAACGCGAATTTCACGAACCGTGAGTCGAAAGGCACGCCGGAGTTCATTAAGGATCACACGGACAAGCTGACCTTGTCGGGCTCTGATTCTGCTTCGATCATGGCGTCCTTGCGTTCAGGACTTGGCCTTTGATGAGTTCGAAGAACTGACTAACGTGAAGTGCGGGGTCTTGGCCGATTGGTCGGGACCCCGTTCTTCATGGCACACTATGTGATGACGATTCGTTGAATTGTCGAAGCCGCCTTAGCTCAGTTGGTAGAGCAGCTGTCTTGTAAACAGCAGGTCATCGGTTCGAGTCCGATAGGCGGCTCCACTTAGACACCCATTTTGATACAACGCCTGGCTTGGCTGGGTAGCGAATCGGGATGGGTGTTTTTGCTTGTTATCGCGGGTTTTTGGGGTTATAGGCGCAAACGTGTGCTTTAGGTGGTGTGTCGTGGGTCTAGTGGGCGTGTCCGGCCCAGTCTTTGTATGGTCAGAGTCCTTCTTTTGGGGTGGGGGTTCCTTCCGGAATTTCGTGGTGTTTCTGGTCGGTGTGGTTGGGGGTTGTGGGGTGTGCGGGGGAGAGCCCATTCGCGTAAACGCCGCAGGGATTCCCTCTTACGGCAACTGCTTGGACTAAGCGGGAAGAATGCTCTTCCCAGCTCGGACTCGCCTGCGATAAATGCGCGGCCATGTGCCGCAACGCCTAGTTTTCCTGCTAGAGCAGATGGTCACGACACCGCAGTTCAGGCAACTCCTGCAGCAGCGAGCAGCAGAGGTCTTTTGTTCCCCGGGCTCGAGACGCTCTTGGCGCCGCCACTCATTGCAGCGCGCCGCATGGATCCCAAAATCAGTGGCACCTGTGCCAACGACACACCCGGATCACGAGCTAACGCAACACGCATCGCCTCCTGGCGGAACTCCTCCGAATGCCGCTTCGGCATAACAACTACTTCTCCCAGTCAGTCCAATACTTGCCAAACCAGTTGTCACCGGACAGTGTAGGAGAACCTGAAAGGCCGAAACCTATTGACGCAAGCAGAATTGCCTAGGTAACTTAGAGGCGGGAGCCGAGCGTGCAGCACCCGAATTCGACGGAAGAGTGGATCAAGGAGGATTCTATCGTGAAGGAAGTATTGGAGGCACCTCGTGCCTATGCTGGCAACAAGATCTGGCGTGCGCATGCGGCCGCAAAGCAGACTGGTCGTCATGTGGTTGATAGATTTGATAGTTTACTCATCAGGTATGACGCTTGGTTCCTGGTATTAATGGCAGTACTGCTAACAATTGCTGTAGTAGTCGCCACAGCCCTTGCCGTTTGGTGTGTAACCTACCAAGGTAAGAGGTTCACGGGGAGATGGGAATGGGGTAAATGGTACGTCTCAGTTTGGGCTGAATGCTCTTAAACGTATGACGAGAGATTCGACTGATTGATCGGAAAAGAGGGCTAGTGGAGGCGCTAAGTCTACAAAATGTATCGTTTGGATACTCAAAGGATCATGAAGTCTTAAAGAATCTTTCGCTCTCAGTGCAGTTTGGGGGGATCACCGGTCTAATCGGCCCGAACGGTTCAGGGAAATCTACCCTTATACGGGTGGCCGGTGATCTTCTCAAACCGCAAACTGGGGAAGTTCATGTATGCGCTGCCCCAAATGACGCAAAGGAAGCGAAGAGAAATTCGATTCTGGTAGCATCGAACGATTACCTGCCAGAGTTCTTGACTGGGGTTGAGTATCTACAGTTCATCCACAGGATGTACGGACTAAAATGCGATCTTCACGAACTTAAACGCTTGTTCATGCGCTACCAGATGGAACATCGTTGGGGAGATCTGATTGAGGATTATTCGCATGGGATGCGAAAGAAAGTTCAACTTATCGCAGCACTGATGGTGGCACGTCCTCTTACTATGATTGATGAAACTCCGAACGGCATAGATATAGAGGCTCTATATAGCTTTGAAGCTGACCTGCTCGAGTTGGCTGCCGGAGACCACGGAGTGCTCCTTTGTACTCATGACTTTGCTATGTTGGAGCGGATTGCTGACACCATAATCCTTTTGAGTCATGGTCGCATATTGGTACATGAAGATTGCCAGTCGCTGGTATCGAAATATGGGACTATCGATGCTTTCGTAAAGGATAGTATTACCCGAGATCAAGGTACCTGCGGTGAACGGTAACACGCTAAGGTTGGTTCGCTTTCTCTTCCTGTTTTTTATCCGCCGTCTGCTTGTTCATCGCGCAATGCAAAGCAGAATTTCAAAAGCAATGCTTTTGGCTACTGTAAGCGTCAGCTATGTCGGCTTTTGCATACTCACATTTATCGTGGTTCGGGGCATGGTTCTCGATGCCAGCGCGGTTCTGTTGGTAAGTCAGAGCATTTCTCTCACCGTAGGGTTGTGGACTCTACTGTTCTTTATCGTCGTTCGGGTTCTCTTCATGAAGGCGGGGAGATTAATAGAGCTTACACATACCTTCCCGGTCACAAATAAGCAGCGGATTCTCGCCTACACACTTTTTGAAGGAATGACAGTCTTATTCTGCGTTGCTTCAATAACTGCACCATTAACAGCTTCGGTTGTAATTCGTGGTGGTTTAGATGTGCTTCCTGAGATTGTGTTTGGGATCATTGTGCAAGTGATCGTTCTTTACTTGTTGTTAGATGCGATGTATCTCAGTTTCGACAGGGTGCTACACCTATTGCATATCGAGAGATGGCGCAGCATTTTGCTACCTTGTCTTTTCGGCGCAATGCTCTTTGGTGCGTACGTCTACGTTAAACGCGAGTCTGCAGAGTTTCTTGATGCATTTTATGAGCAACGCCCTTACTACGGGTACTCTCGCCTTTACGTTCTCCTGTATGACAGGATCGGCCTTCTCTTGGCGGGGAGTATTGTTATCGCCACGATGCTGGCTATAACCGCACTTATTATCTTGATAGCCCCGAATCATTACTCGCAATGGAAATATTTTTTCAATATTCCTATGCCGTATGCCTCGGGACTACTCGGTTCATGTCTGCGCGCCGTGATACGTAATGGGGAATTTCTTTTAGCGACGTTTTTCGTTTTATCTCTGTCGGTGGTTGTGCTTTGGATACCGGGATACTACCCGCCATACTGGTTGGCTATTATATCTCTTCAGGCAGTGTACGCAGTTACAACAATTGAGCCGATACGTAAAACGTATCGGTACCGACTAAATCCCTTGCGATATTACTTATATTTATCGGCACCATACTTGGTAGTCGAGATGTTGATCTCGTTCCCCATACTAGGATTAAGCATGGTGAAGGGGCTGGCCTTATTGGAAGCGTTAAAGACATTGTTTATCTGTGTGGTTGTTCTTATTGCTGCGCTCGCTGTGAGTATTTTCTTTCCAGCAGAGAGACATAATCCGTTTTCTGTGCTATTAGGAATTGTGACAGCTTTGGCGCTTGTGGTTTTAATAGCTTTTACCACGCTAATCTGGGAAATTCCGGACGAATACACGACTGTCGTATGGTTCTTAGTGGCATCGCTCTGTATGTATTATTCGATAATCGGCATTGCTTCGACACAAAGGAGGAACTACTATGCAGATATTTAAGCGGATTATTGCCGCGGCAACGCTCGCCTTAATTACCACAGCAGTCGTTTCCGGAGCTACCGTCATACTGCTTATGTTCACCAAGGGTAAGGAACTCGGTCACCACGTTGGGCTATTCGGAAGTCTTTTCTTTGATGCGCATGAAAGCGGTGCGGGTTCTGTAATGGTCGGTGTGGGCGTTGAGAATCCATTGGTATTGACTTTGGTATTTATTGGGATCTTCGCGATCTTTATGATATTTCTAAGCATTCTCTCAGTGTTGAGGAAGCGGAAGAAGTTTCTGGAACAGCGCGGAGCAAATGCTTATTAATGAACTCGCCGTACCTGTTGCGTGGTGTTTTTCAGGTTATTTCCGGATTTCTTAGAGCTTATGGGTGGCTTTTTTGCGCCGGCATTCTGATTTCTGGTGGCGTATTTGTTGTAGGCTTCCTCTACCAAGATAGGTTTCTTTTTGCTTTAGGATGCGCGTTCCTGAAGCACCTATTTTGTGGTATCGCCCTTGGATGTCTTATCCACGAGATGGCACATGTTGTTTTTATTTGTCTAACGATGAATGAGCTAATTCGTATTGAACTGGAATTTAATTTATTCCGATTTTCCGTACGTGGCATTGGGAGCAGTACCGGCCGCGGTATCTTTGCAACTGCTTTAAGCGGGCCGATAGCCGCGGTTGCATTCGGGGTTATTTTGAGCATTGTCTTCCCGAACTCTGGCTTGCTGGGATGGTACGCGCTTCATTTGCTATTTTTACTTCCCTTTTTTGGGGATGGAAGGGCGTTAGTAATTGGTGTTCGAAATTGGGGGTCTCAGGTGCGCGTCAATCGGTGACAACCTGTTTCGTTTACCTGCGACCGGCACCAGTAAGTTATAGTGAGATAGACGCCTTCTTCTGTTTGTCGGCGGGAGTTGGTCCGAAAACTCTTATATAATTGGGTGCCTTCCCGATGCGAACTGATTCTGTGTTGCTTTGCAGCTCCCAAATATGGGTCCGTTTCGGAATCGATATTGGGGAGGATGGAGTGATTGTAGATAGTCCTATTGTTGCTTTGTGGCGTGCGGAAACACGGTCGGTAAATGTTTGGAATCCGGTCTACCTGGGTTCGTACCTATGGGACTGCTAGTCGTAAGTCCGTACGATATGGATGTTAGTCACGTACTGAAGAATATTCGTATCGTAATGAACGCGTGGAAGGTTGCGAGCGCTTGTGATTTTACGCTTGCCCGATTTCAGCGAAGAGGAGATCCGTGACGCATTCACCATGCAGTCGCGACTCTGTCCCACCGCCGAGGCAAGAGGTTCTCGATGTGATCATCGCCCACACCTGCGATACCACCGAGCTAGGAGAATAACTCGCACGAGAAGCGCTCGCTCGTGAGGCAGTATTAGCCAGCCGGGGTTAGCCAGCTCGTCACCACCAACGCCACCCATGCTCAAGGACAAGACGCCTACGAACACGCCTTAGACCAGCTCTAAGCCGACTATGAACGTCACATCCATAACTACAACGATCTCGAGACACGGATCCGCCAGATCCTCGAAAAATGCCAACACATCGAGCAAGCTCACGCCTACCGTACCAACCACCCCAACCTGGACTACAGCGACGACGCATGGAACACGCTCGTCGATAACGCCACCATCCTGTCAACTGCACCCACCCAGACCCGTGTATCCAAATGGGTTGCTAAACATCTCGTTACACCCTTTTGTCTTAGGCTTTATGAGCACTCAATCTGCTCGTGGGCCAGGTGTTCGGCAGTCTCAAGCTGGAATGTGGAGTGTTTGATTCCAACGGGGAAGTGCTTGGCGACGCAATTTTGTAGGCGGTCAAGAATCTGCTCGCTTCTGCCGGCCTGGAAAGCCTCTTCGCTGATGATGATGTGTGCTGTCAGGACGGGCATACCCGTTGCGACGGTCCACGCGTGCAAGTCGTGGATTGCCTCGACGCCTTCAATGCGGAGCATGTGATCGCGAACCTCGGCAAGGTCGAGGTTCTCGGGAGTAAACCCCATCAGAACCATGCCGGCGCTACGAAGCAGAAGTGCTGCCCTGGGGAAGATGAGTACGACGATCAGCAGGGAAGCGAGGGCGTCCGCTCGGGTCCAGTTGGTGTAATGGATAACCGCGGCAGCAACGATAACGCCGATCGACCCTAGGGCGTCGTTCGCAACCTCCAAGAAAGCGGCGCGCATATTGAGGTTCGCTTCGCGACCCCCCATGAGAACAAGCAGTGATGCGACGTTTGCGACCAGACCAATAACGCCCATGATGAGCATTCCGCCAGATTCGATCTGGGGCGGGTTGACGAGGTTCATCACGGCGCGCACGGCAACGATGATGCCGATAACGGCGAGCCCGCCAGCCTGGATAGCAGCGCCGATAATCTCGGCGCGACGTAACCCCCACGTCGAACGGTCGGTCGCGGGCTTGTGAGCCAGGTGGGCGACAACAAGTGCCAATACGAGGCCCGCAGAATCCGCTGTCATGTGACCGGCGTCGGCAAGAAGAGCCAGTGAATCGGTCAGGATTGCGACGACAACTTCGCTCACCAGGATGAATGCGGTGATGCCAAGTGCGATCGCAAGGCGTGTGCGTGACGCATTCGCCCCGTGACTATGTGTGTGACCGTGAGCGTCATCGTGGTGATGAGCGTGCTCGTTCTTGTGCCCCATGACCATCCTCTCGTCGAATCAATCGAGCGCGGCCTCGTGAATCCATCATCTGTACCAGCGCGTAGAGTGCGGAAAACTTGAATGGAGCCAAGAGGCGTGCATCTAAGTAAGTCATACCTTAGTTGCTTGGTTCTTTCTTAGGAAAAAGGTCGTTTTTATGTGAGTGAGAGGCTCTCGTAGGGCGTTTAATGACAATACGACCTGATGTGACCACTGCGTTTTCGGTTGAGTGAGTCCATGTGTCAGGAGCGTGGAATCGAGCCTGCCGAAGACTAGCCGGCGGTACCTGCTCGTAGGATAGAGACAGTAATTGATAAGGGAGCTCTAATGGCAATGACGACGCTGAAAGAACTGACGACCTTCCACGTTGGGGGGCCGGTTGCTACCTATATTCTTGCCGATTCGCGTTCCGATCTGATCGCAGCCTTTGACAGTGCAGACAAGGTTGAGTTCCCAATTTTGATGATCGGCGGTGGCTCAAACATTCTTGCCTCCGACGACCCATTCGAAGGCATCGTCATCAAAGATGGGCGTCAGCAGATCACTCGTGATGAGAGCTCAGACGACACCGTTCTCGTCACGGCGACTGCCGGCGCCGTCTGGGACAAATTCGTTCAGTGGACCCTTGCCGAAGGCCTCTCGGGCATCGAAGCCCTGTCCGGCATCCCCGGAACCGTCGGAGCTGCGCCTGTCCAAAACGTTGGAGCCTACGGTCACGAGATCGCTGACACGCTTGCCTACGTTGACGTCTGGGATCGCGGTGAACAGTGCGAGAAGCGCTTGAATGCATCCGAACTGGATCTTGCCTACCGTGAGTCGATTATTAAGCGCTCAGTCCGCGAAGGCGACGACCAGGGACGTATATGGGGGCCGACCGGGCGTTGGGTCGTCCTCGAAGCTACGTTCCGTCTCACAATCTCCGATCATTCCGCGCCCGTCCTGTACCGCGAACTCGCGAATCGCTTGGGCGTTGAACAAGGGCAGAGCGCGAATGCTCAGCGTGTGCGTGATACTGTCCTTGAGCTCCGCACGTCAAAGGGCATGGTGCTCGACCCCAACAACCACGATTCGTGGAGTGCCGGTTCCTTCTTCACGAACCCCATCATCGATGCCGAAACCGCTGCCGCGCTCCCACTCGAAGCCCCACGCTTTGACGCCGGAAATGGCATGACGAAAACGTCAGCTGCATGGTTGATCGACCACGCGGGCTTCACGAAAGGCTGGGCAGTGGACGGAGCGCGCGAAAACGGCGCCTCGCTGTCAACGAAACACGTTCTTGCCCTGACCAACCGCGGGGATGCCACCAGCGACGAGGTCGTCGAGCTTGCGCTCGCGGTCCGCGCCGGCGTCCAAGAAAAATTCGGCATCACCCTAGTCCCCGAGCCTGTCGCGGTTGGGGTCAGCTGGTAGCGTCCGCTTCCGCTTTCTCGACGGTTTACGAGGCCTCCGCTGAGTCGTTGCGACCGTCGTATGGGGGCGTGTTGAGCCACGCCTGAATGTGGGCGTGCCATTGGCTCTTCGAAGCGCTTGATGCCAGGGAAGCGTTGATTGACTGAGAAGCCAAGTCTGCGATCTGTTGATCGGACAGACTAAAGATGTCGCGTGCTCGTGCGTACTGTTCGACCAGTCGCGAACGGAATAACAGCGGGTCATCTGCTCCCAGTGCCACCGTTGCCCCGTATTTCATAAGAACAGGCAGGGGAACGTGTGAAAAGTCCTGGTAGACCCCCAAATGGACGTTTGAGGTCGGGCAGACTTCGAAAGCAACGCCTTCGTCAATGAGCCTGCGAAGCAGGTCTGGGTCTTCCGTTGTACGCACGCCGTGGCCGAGTCGCGCTGGGTTGAGTGCGGTGACAACATTGCGTACTGACTCCGGTCCTAGCAGTTCGCCACCGTGGGGAAGAGAAGCCAGTCCTGCGCGCCGTGCGATGCCGAAGGCCGCACCAAACTCGCTGGTTGTGCCCACGCGTTCGTCATTCGACAAGCCGAAACCGATGACCTTGCCTGGACCTTCACCAGCATATTGCGCGGCTAATCGTGCCAGAACTCGAGCATCGAGAGGATGTCGGATACGCGATGCGGCAACGATAATTCCCACTTCCACGCCCGTATCGCGCCACGCCTGTCGGGCCTCGTCAAGGATGATTTCGAGAGCCGGAGTGATGCCACCAACCCACGGGGCGTACGAGGTCGGATCCACCTGCATTTCAAGGCGAACCGATCCCTCTTTCGCGTCGTCTTCTACAGCTTCGTGGACGATGCGTCGCATGGCGGATTCTGAGCGCACCAGATGACGCGCAGAATCGTAGGAACGTTGGAAGCGGAACCAGCCTCGTCCGTCGGCGGGAACCTTTAACGGGTCGATGGACAGAAGGTGGCTGGGCAAGCGAACGCCCTGTTCATCGGCCAGGTCAATCAGAGTCTGCGGGCGCATTGCTCCAGTGAAATGCAGGTGCAGATGCGCTTTCGGTAGACGCGACAAATCGCGTCGACCAGGTGTTTGGTGTGCCGTGACAGTCAGATTCGGTTGGGTTGGGCGTGCGCGTTTGACCTGGTCAGTGAATCGGCGGATAGGGGACGAGGCGACGAACTGGGACATCAGTGCCTGTCCAGCCAGGCTACGATGTCTTTAATCAGGCCTGGACCCTCGGGTTCGTTGAGGACCTCGTGGTACGCGCCGTCAATGATTCGCAGGTGAATATCAGCATCGGGGTGTGATGCCAGTGCGTTCTGAACGAAAGTTTTCGAGCCGTTCAACGACGCCAACTGATCTGCGTTTCCGTGAAGGATCAGCATGGGAGTCGTGGCGCGGTGAGCATTCTTCAGGACACGGTCGCCCTGAGTGATCATTGTTGCTCCCGTGATCAGAGGAACGCCACCCGTGTAGTTGAGTGGATCAGCATCGAACGCTTCTTGGACTCTGGGGTCTCGAGAGAGGATGGAAGGGTCATCTGCTTTGCGAGGCTTCTGTGCCGTCACAGCGGGGAAAACGCGCGCAAGCGGAAGCAGTAAGTGAGCCACGCCAGCCGGCAACGGAGGAAGCGGGCGGAATGCTGGAGCCGTCAAGACCGCACCGGTCACGTTCGAGGGGTTCAGAAGAAGCGATGCTGCGGTAATCAAACCACCCATGGAATGGCCAAAGAGGAAGAGGTCCGATGTGCGCGCGTGCGCTAACACAATGCGTCGGGCGTCGAGATGATCCTTGATGAGGCGACCAACATCAACCTGCGAACGTGGGCCTGGGGACGTGCCATGAGCATAGTGATCGTAGAACGCGATATCGTATCCAGCTTCAACAAGTCCGTCTTGCAGGGGAAGAAAACGGCCCGAGTGCTCAGCATATCCATGGCAGAGCAAGACGGTGCCCTTCGGGGTGTCCGTTGACGCGGAACGATACTGGATATTCATGCACTCTATTGTGACAGGTGGAAGGCAGTTTGTGCCGAATACGGGACGGCTCTGAGAACCTGTGCGGTTCTCAGAGCCGTCCGTTCGTCCAGACATGCCACGCGTGAACAGAATGCAGACCCTTTGTGGGTGGTCTACATCCTGGGCGCGAAGTCGTGGGGAGGTGCTAGTAAGGCCTAGTCTCAGTGCGCTTGCGCGAGAAGCTCCTGAATACGACCGACGCCTTCAACAAGGTCGCCGTCAGACAGGGCGTAGGAGAGACGAATGAAGCCAGATGGGCCGAACGCTTCGCCGGGCACCACAGCAACCTCAACCTCTTCGAGGATTAGGTCGGCAAGCTCAGCCGACGTTGTGGGGACCTTGCCACGGATTTCGCGCCCCAGAATGCCCTCGACGCTCGGGTAGGCGTAGAACGCGCCCTTCGGGGTCGGAACATCGAGGCCGTCGATTTGGGAAAGCATCGAGATCATGGTCTTGCGCCTGCGGTCGAATGCCTCACGCATGGAATGAACAGCGTCGAGAGGGCCAGTGACAGCTTCCAAGGCTGCACGCTGAGCCATATTCGATACGTTCGAGGTCAAGTGTGACTGGAACGAGGTTGCAGCCTTCACAATGTCAGTTGGAGCAATCATCCAACCAACACGCCAGCCGGTCATTGCGTAGGTCTTCGCCACACCGTTCAACACGATGGTCTGATTGGCAAGCTCTGGAAGAAGCTTCACCATATGAGCCGGCTCGGCATCTTCATAGAGCAAGTGCTCGTAAATTTCGTCAGTGATAATCCAAATGCCGTGTTCAAGAGCCCATTCGCCAATCGCGCGAGCCTCCGCAGGAGTGTAAACAGCGCCGGTCGGGTTCGAAGGCGAGCAGTGCAACAGAAGCTTCGTCTTTTCCGTACGAGCAGCTTCGAGCTGTTCGACGGTCACCTTGTAATTCTGATCGGCACCAGCGAAAACGGGAACCGTGACACCACCGGCAAGCTTGATGACTTCCGGATAGGTCGTCCAGTAGGGAGTCGGAAGAAGGGCCTCGTCCCCCGGATCCAAAATGGAAGCGAAAGCCTGGAATACGGCCTGCTTACCGCCATTGGTGACCAGCACCTGTAGCGGATCAACTTCGTAGCCGGAATCGCGCAGAGTCTTTGCAGCAATTGCTTCGCGCAAAGCTGGAAGGCCGGCCGCCGGAGTGTAGCGGTGCATCGCCGGCTCGCGCGCTGCGCGGACGGCGGCCTCGACAATATTGTCGGGGGTGGGGAAGTCAGGCTCACCTGCGCCGAAGCCGATGACGGGACGACCCGCAGCTTTCAGTGCTTTCGCCTTCGCGTCAACCGCGAGAGTGGCTGAAGGGGTGATAGCGGCAAAACGTGCGCTGACGCGCGATCGGGGTGTTGTGCTCATAGGGCTATCGTCGCATTAAGTGGGGCTGTTCGGTAGTCTAATTCCGAATATCAAGCACCTCGCAGCACTCCCCGGTTGGACAGTTGAAAAGATTTTCCATAGACTCGTTCCCGCACGTTCTACGACGTGTAGTAGGGCAGTGGCGCAATTGGTAGCGCACCGGTCTCCAAAACCGGCGGTTGTGGGTTCGAGTCCCGCCTGCCCTGCCACTAATCTCTAGACACGAATTCAGGAGGGACCCCGTGGCTGACGCAACGGCATCAAACATGCCAGCGAAAACAGATCGCACGAAGTCTGGCGCTACGCCGTCCCGTGACTCCCACGAAAAAGAGGCTCAGAAGAAGCCGAATATTTTCGTCAGAATGTGGACTTTCTTCCTTCAAGTGATTGAAGAAATGAAGAAGGTCGTCTACCCGACTGGCTCTGAAACGTGGACCTACTTCGTTGTCGTGGTCGTTTTTGTGGCCGTAATCATGGCTTTCACTGGTCTTTTGGACCTCGGATTCGGTAGACTGAACGCACTGATATTCAGCTGAAGCTGATGCGAACCCGCCCGCAGGTACTGCAGGCGGGTTTCTTCTAGGCTTCGGCACTCAACTTTCCGCTAGGAAACTAGCGCCCAGGAGGAACGCGTGAGCGAAGAGAATCTGCCTGTCGAAACCGACGAGGCCGCCCAGGCTGAACTGACCGAAAACCCCGCTGAAGCGGCGGAAGAAGAAATCGCCAGCGTTGAGCAGACGGTTGAAGCTGAAGAAGCTGAAGCTGGCGAAGAAGAGGGTGACATTGATCCCCTCGAGAAGTTCCGCAATGAGATCATGATGATCCCCGGTGACTGGTACGTCTTGCACACCTACTCCGGTCACGAGCGCAAGGTGAAGGCGAACCTCGAACAGCGCGTTCAAAGCCAGAACATGACCGACAAGGTCTTCCGCGTCGAGGTTCCGGACGAGTACATCACCGAGTTCCGCGGTTCGGTGAAGAAGCGTGTTCGCCACGTTCGTATTCCTGGCTATGTCGTCGTCTGCATGGACTTTGATGAAGAGTCGTACCGCATGGTCAAGGACACCCCGGCTGTCACCGGTTTCGTTGGAGACCAGCACAATCCGGTTCCGCTCAGCATCGATGAGGTCGTTGACCTGCTGAAGTACAACATCCTTGAAGAAGCTGGCCCGCAGCTCCCTGCCACGGCTCAGGTCAAGGAAGAGATCCGCGTGGCCTTCGAGGTCGGCGAGATCGTCACCGTCATCGATGGCCCGTTCGAGTCGCTGGAAGCGACTATTTCCGAGATCTCGCCCGAGACCGAGAAGCTCAAGGTTCTCGTCACGATCTTCGAACGCGAGACTCCGCTTGAACTTGGTTTCGACCAGGTTGCCAAGCGCGAAGACTGACCAAAGAGTGAAGTCGCGCACCCGAACTTGGGAACATGGGCGGGTGCGCGATAGCATTGCACTTCGTGTGTAGTGGGTTCAGTGCGCCTTCGTCGCTCCACCTCTACATGCGACCAGAAGGAATTCCGTTCTTCTGGTAATTGAACAAGAAAGACCCGAAATATGGCACCGAAGAAGAAGGTCACCGGCCTGATCAAGCTTCAGATCGCAGCCGGCGCCGCAACCCCCGCACCTCCGGTTGGTCCCGCACTGGGCCAGCACGGTGTGAACATCGTCGAGTTCACGAAGGCGTACAACGCTGCAACTGAGTCGCAGCGCGGTTCGATCGTTCCGGTTGAAATCACCGTTTACGAAGACCGTACGTTCACCTTCGTTCTGAAGACTCCGCCGGCTTCCGAAATGATCAAGAAGGCTGCTGGCCTCCAGAAGGGCTCCGGCACCCCGAACACTGTGAAGGTTGGCTCCATCACCATGGACCAGGCTCGCGAAATCGGACAGGCAAAGATGGTCGACCTCAACGCGAACGACATCGAAGCCGCAGCCAAGATCATCGCCGGCACCGCCCGCTCCATGGGCATCGTCGTCGAAGGCTGACCCCAAACTATTTCCCGTGGTAGGGCATGCGCTGCCCGGAACCCACAACTGCAAGGAGAAGAAGCAGAATGACTAAGCGCTCCAAGAGCTACCGCGCCGCGGCTGAAAAGATTCACGCGGACATTCTCTACACCCCTCTCGAGGCCATGAAGCTGGCCAAGGAGACCACCGTCACCAAGTTCGATTCGACCGTCGAGGTCGTCTTCCGACTGGGTGTTGATCCTCGCAAGGCTGACCAGATGGTGCGCGGCACCGTCTCGCTGCCTCACGGCACCGGCAAGACCTCCCGGGTCTTGGTCTTCGCTGTTGGTGAGCGTGCGCAGGATGCAATCGACGCTGGTGCTGACGAGGTCGGCGGCGACGAGCTCATCGAAAAGGTTGCTAAGGGCTACACCGACTTTGATGTCGCCGTTGCAACCCCGGATCTCATGGGCAAGGTTGGTCGCCTCGGTCGCGTCCTCGGCCCGCGTGGTTTGATGCCGAACCCGAAGACCGGCACGGTCACCATGGACGTCGCGAAGGCGATCAAGGAGATCAAGGGTGGTCGTATTGAGTTCCGCGTCGACAAGCACTCGAACCTTGCGTTCATCGTTGGCAAGTCCTCTTTCACCGCAGAACAGCTCGCCGAGAACTACGGCGCTGTCCTGGACGAAATCCTTCGTCTGAAGCCGGCTTCCGCCAAGGGGCGCTACATCTCGAAGGCAACCGTCTCCACCACGATGGGTCCGGGCATCCCGCTTGACGCCACGAAGACGAAGAACGTCGCAACTACTGACGCTTCCTGATGTTGGACTCCCTGTAGGGGAATGGAACATTGACGTATGAGTGGGCTTGATTGGCTTAAACACCAATCAAGCCCACTCACGTTTTATGTTCATGGGTCGTGTGAGTGAGTATTGAGGTCTGCGTGCCCTACTGCACATCACCACGACTGGATTTGCTTCACCTCATCCTGCTAGTCTGGTCACTGCCGAAGACCGTCGGTTTCTCAGGAAACTGAGATGAAATGCGAAAGCTGTCGACGTAGGTGAGTGACTAGTCAGCAATGACTACACCGGACATTTATGCCCGACACGAACCTACGTGTCGGGCTTTTTCATTACTCGGCGGTCACTTATCTGGAAGGAGGACCATGGCGAGGTCTGACAAGGTAGCAGCAGTTGCCGAACTCGTGGAACGTTTCCGCGCGTCTGACGCTGTCCTGCTCACTGAGTATCGCGGCCTGACCGTTGGCCAGCTCAAGCAGCTGCGTCGCGGACTGGGCGAAAACGCGAGCTACGCCGTGGTGAAGAACACGCTGGCAAGGCTGGCAGCACAGGAAGTCGGCCTCGGCTTCCTCGCTGAGGACCTCAAGGGGCCGACCGCTATTGCTTTCGTCACCGGTGAGCCTGTTGAGGCTGCCAAGACGCTGCGTGATTTTGCCAAGGAAACCCCCCAGCTCGTCCTGAAGTCGGGCGCAATGGACGGCGCAGCGCTGTCCGTTGAGGGTGTTAAGAAGCTTGCTGATCTGGAATCCCGCGAGGTTCTGCTGGCCAAGACTGCCGGCGCCCTCAAGGCGAAGATTTCGCAGGCGGCGTACGCATTCAACGCGCTTCCGTCCAAGACGGTGCGCACCATCGATGCTCTGCGTGCAAAGCAGGGCGAAGCGGCCTGAAGCGACAGGCCCCGCGCGTTCGATTCGTAACCGCGTGGAACTCACCAACAATCTGCTCGCAAGGCAGGCCAATTAGGAAGGATGCCAATCATGGCAAAGCTCTCCAACGATGAGCTCATCGAAGCTTTCAAGGAAATGTCCCTCATCGAGCTCTCTGACTTCGTCAAGCTCTTCGAAGAGACCTTCGACGTCACCGCTGCCGCTCCGGCTGCTGTCGCCGTTGCTGCTGCTCCGGCTGCTGCTGAAGCTGCTGAAGAAAAGGACGAGTTCGAGGTTGTCCTCGAGTCCGCAGGTGACAAGAAGATCGCAGTTGTCAAGGCTGTCAAGAACCTCACCGGTCTCGGCCTGAAGGAAGCCAAGGATCTTGTTGACGGCGCACCGTCGACCATCTTCGAAGCTGCCAAGAAGGACGACGCTGAGAAGGCAAAGGCTGAAATCGAAGAAGCAGGCGGCAAGGTCACCCTTAAGTGATTTCGCCTTCTTACCTGACGAGCCTTTGTGCGCATAGAAGGTAAGAAACGCTTCAGCGATTCATTCGCTTGAAACTGTCCCCTGGGAGTGCTTCCCGGGGGACAGTTTTTGTCTGATGGGTCCTGTTTATGCGGTGTTTCAAAATGAGGCGCGCACCACGCAGAGTCAATTTGCAATCAGCGGTTGAACTTCGGCATAATTAACAGGTCGCAATCCCGCGTAGCTCAACGGCAGAGCATCCGACTGTTAATCGGACGGTTACTGGTTCGAATCCAGTCGCGGGAGCCACATAACTGGGGCTTCAGTGAGTAACTCACTGAAGCCCCAGTTTTTGAGTTAACGCCCATTTTGGTGTCGTTTTTAGTGTTTTGGCTAGCGGTGCTTTGTCATTAGGGGTTTGGTGGGTTAAAGGACAAAAAGAGTTGGTCTGAGCCCGACCTTTCGGCTTTGTGGTGCGAGAAAGTCTGGTTCAAAGTTGTTGGGGGCCAACTTTGAGGGTGGACAAAATGGGGTTAAACGACAAAATGTGTGTGTGAATCTCTCGATTT
>NZ_JAQEVQ010000013.1:63232-64593 GCF_027694595.1 Pauljensenia sp. OF14-1SRA
GGGTTAAACGACAAAATGTGTGTGTGAATCTCTCGATTTATGGGCCCTGAACTGGGTTAACGATGAAAATATATGCTCTGGAAGCATATATCTGAGCCTTGATAGTGTTTTGCTCTGTGATGTGCTACATGCAGGTGCTGGCATTAAACGATGCCGAAAAACAGACCTCTTTGCAGCGTGTGTGGCAACACGATGATCAAGAACGGAACCACATCTGCCAACCGCACGCGATGGCGATGCACAACCTGCGGAGCCTCATCAACACGACAACGCTGCGACATTACCAATGCAGCAGCGTTCGCCAGATTCATCGAATATGTCACCACCAGCGCGACCCTGAAATCACTAGCAGGTAAAACCGGCTTAAGTCCGCGCAGTTTGCAGCGCCGCTTCGAACTGTTTTGGCTCATCGACGTGCCAGACCCCAGGCCTTGCCACATGGGCCGTATCTACGACCAGGTATTCATCGACGGCACCTACACAGCAGGCGGGTGTCTGTTGGTCGCCTCCAGTCTTGACCACGTCATAGCCTGGCACTGGTGCACAACCGAAAGCACTGCTGCCTACAGCGCGCTACTCGACGGGATTACTGCTCCACTGATCGTGGTCACCGACGGCGGGCGCGGAGCCACCAGCGCCATCAACAACTGCTGGCCTACCACCGCAGTACAACGCTGCCTAGTCCACGCCCAACGCGTAGTACGTCGACATACAACCTCGCGGCCTCGCACCAACGGCGGGCGTGCGATTTACCAGCTGGCACTGAACCTAACGAAGATCACCAGCCTCGACCAAGCAGCCCAATGGGGCGTACAACTGCACCAATACGAATGCCTCTACCGCAACTGGCTCAACGAGAAGACCTGGACTACCGACCCCACCACCAAGCAAAGAACCTGGTCATGGACACACGAAGGCGCCCGTAGGGCATACAACAGCCTGAACAATCTCTGGCGGCGCAACCTCCTGTTTACCTACCTCAACCCACCCGGCACAACCCTAGATCCTCAGCATCTCAAATCCACCACCAACAGCCTTGAAGGCGGGATCAACGCCCAGCTGAAACTACTCGCTAGAACCCACCGCGGCACACACGCAGAGCACCAACGCCGCATGCTGGAATGGTGGCTGTACCTAAAAACGGAGCAGCCCAACGACCCAGTACAAATCGCCAAGCAGTCCAACTGGGGCCAAAACCAACTCGCCAAAGTCCCAACCCTGATCCACAACGAGAACCAAGCCGACCCAGAAACCGGACGACCAGCCCTCTACGACAAAGCTATCGACACCGCCTACAACCACTCACTCGGCATCCGAAAAGGCCAACTCTAATCCCGACACGCCAACAAAAACACACATTT
>NZ_JAQEVQ010000014.1:0-21609 GCF_027694595.1 Pauljensenia sp. OF14-1SRA
ACTAACAACACGCCGCCATTAGCAACGATTTTTGTCTATTAACCCGTGCGAGGCCTCAAAGAGCGCGCGACCTCGTCAATCAGAGACCACGCACACGCCAAAGCCGAACGCCGTGAACAAGCGCAGTGAGCTCCGAGTAGCACAATGCCCTAAAAACACGTGTGGCCCCGCTCCACAAGGAGCAGGGCCACAAGCCAAGAAAACGAAGGATCAGCGCTTCGAGAACTGCGAAGCCTTACGTGCCTTCTTGAGGCCTGCCTTCTTACGTTCGATGACGCGAGCGTCACGAGTCAGGAAGCCAGCCTTCTTGAGTGCCGGGCGGTTGGCATCGCGGTCGATCTCATTGAGAGCGCGCGAAATGCCAAGGCGCAGGGCGCCTGCCTGACCGGAAATGCCGCCACCGTTGATACGAGCGACAACGTCGAAACGGCCATCAAGGTCAAGAAGGACGAACGGGGACTTCACGAGCTGCTGGTGCAGCTTGTTCGGGAAGTAATCCTCGAGGGTGCGTCCGTTGATCTTCCATTCGCCGGTTCCAGGAACCAGACGAACACGGGCAACGGCCTCCTTGCGGCGACCAAGGCCCGCGCCGGGCGCGGTGATGGACTGGCCGGCGCCTGCGGGCGCGGTTTCAGTCTCAGTGGTGTACGAGCTAGGGGCGTTCTCCTCATCCAGCTCGACGATTTCGGTGGTCTCAGCCACGGTTCTCCTCAGTGCTTATGTCGATTATTCAGTGGCACGAAGCTCACTGAGCAACCTGGGTGATCTCGTAGGGAACCGGCAACTGGCCGGCGTGGGGGTGCTCAGCACCGGCGTAAACATGCAGCTTCTTGAACTGCATACGGCCGAGGCTGGTGTGAGGAAGCATGCCGCGAACGGCCTTCTCAACCGCACGCTCAGGCGACTTGGCCATGAGGTCACGGTAGGAGGTTGCGGTCAGACCACCGGGACGACCAGAGTGGCGGTAGGCCATCTTCTGCTCGAGCTTCTTACCGGTCAGAACGACCTTGTCCGCATTAATGATGATGACGTTGTCACCCATATCCATGTGAGGGGCGAACGTCGGCTTGTGCTTCCCACGAAGAATGGCGGCAACCTGAGCCGCCAGGCGGCCGAGGACGACGTCGGTGGCGTCGATGACGTACCACTTCTTGTCTGCGTCCCCAGGCTTGGGTGAATAGGTGCGCACGGGCGTAACCTTCAATTCTTGTCAGTCATGGAGCATCAATCCCCAATGTCAGGATCGTGCTCGCGATGTAACGGTTCGCGCGAGGCGTCAGTTGCAGCTCAACGGCGAGTGGGAATACACCGAGGGCGCTAGCTAACGCACAGCATCATCAAGTCTATCGGGCAGGATTGAGCCGGTCAAAGTTGCTGAGCCTTTGTGTCCGATCCCTCAGTTGCCATGACCACCCCCACCGCGCTTGTTCACCGTACGGGCAACCCGAAGAAAACCGTTCCGGTGCTGATCCCGGCCTCGTGAATTGGTGAACAAGCACGCACGAACGCTGGCGTACCAAGGCAGACTGGGCCTAACTCCTATCGCCACAACACGAATCACGACGGGACCGCGCTTGTTGAGCGCGCGAGGCCCACTGATCCGGCGCCGGATAGTCCACGCCCTCCAGAGTCAGTCCGTGCGCAGGAGCAATCGGCGCCGCGCTTGTTCGAGAGCAGGCTTGAAGCAACTCATACGGCCAGTCGACGCTCCGGCGCCCCAGCCCCACTTCAACAAGCGCGCCAACAAGCGAACGCACCATCGAGTGGCAGAACGCATCAGCATCGACAAAACACTCAACAAGCGCAGACTCTGGCGCGCCCTGTTGAGGAGTAAGCGCCCCCGAACGATGAACAAGCGCGGTTGAAGACGGCTTGAATTCCAGGCGTGTCAGTGTGCGAATCGTTGTGGCTCCCTCGCGTGGCCGGCAGTACGACAGAAAATCATGCTCGCCAAGCAATTGGGCTGCTGCCCGATTCATCAGGTCAACATCTAGGGGTTGTTCAAGACTCAGAACATCAAAACGGCGGAGCGGATCGACTGCCCCGCTCATCAGCCTGTAGCAGTAGTGACGTCCGAGAGCAGAAAAACGCGCATCGAAATCCGACGAAACGACATGCGCTTCGCGGATCACAATATCGGCCGCACCTTTGGGCGCATTCAGGGCGCGATCGCGCATCCACTGCCCGTACGCGCGCGCAATCACACCGTTCAATCGGCGAACAAGCGCGGTCGCACAGGCCTCCGCAGTCGATTCTGCCCCTCGAGGCGCGAGCTTTTCCCACCGCGCTTGTTCAACGTCGAAGTGGGCCACTTGATGGCGCGCGTGCACTCCAGCATCCGTTCGCCCAGCGACCGTCAGCGTAGTTGAGCACCGAAGTACGAGGCCTAGGCCAGCTTCAATTTCACCTTGCACGGTTCGTTGGCCTGGCTGGGAAGCCCACCCATGGAAATTCGTCCCGTCGTAGCTGAGGTCAAGACGGATGCGAAGAATGTGAGGTGCTTGAACAAGCGCAGTGGATTCTTCAACAAGCGCGACAGGTTCGCGAACGAGCGCGACAGATTCGTGAACAAGCGCGGTGGAAGCTAAGGGGTCAGAGTTGCTCATAGAGACCACGCGCGCACTCCCCCAATGATGCCTGCGTCATTGGGCACGATGATGACATCGTCACCTAGGCGGGCGCGATGTCCGCTTGTAATCAGCTTCGAGTTGCCGCCACCAAGGTAGAGACGGTCCCACATGTACATGGGACGAAGTCCATCGATGACACGACGGACGCGACGCGACCAGTGCGCATCGCCAAGTCGTAGCCGTTCATGTTCCCCGATGTAATCGTCGTAGGTCAGGCCCCAACGGACGAAGCCCTGTGACACTTCAACGTGAGGTGCCAGCACTCCGGAATCAAAGACCGCATTGCCGAGGCCCGTCCCTAGGGTGATGATCATTTCGAGCCCCGTACCGATAATGACACCGGCTCCAGCAACCTCGGCGTCATTCAAAACCTTCGTGGGCAAGCCAAGCGCCCTTTCGATGCCTCCTCTCATGTCGAAATGGTCCCAACGTTCAACGAGCTCGGGAACCACTTTAGAGCGAGGGCCGGAGCGCGTGATGTAGTGCGGGGTAGCCACAACCACTCCGTGTCGGATCATTCCAGGCATTCCCATGGTCACACGGTTAGCTTGAGGGAGGTTGTTCGCCAGATCCTGCGCGACTTCGATCAAGAGCTCCGGTGGTAGCGGGTACGGTGTAGGCGTGCGAATCGCCGGTGCGATCATCGTGCCTCGTTCGTCAACGACGGAGCCTTTAATTCCGCCACCACCGCAGTCAATTGCGAGCGTCATGGGTTCAGACATGCCACCAACTCTAACGATCCACCGCGCTTGTTCACCGATTTAGTCCGAATTGTCGTCGATTCCCACCGCGCTTGTTCACCGCCATGGGCCCGCCTGCATATGCCCGATAGTCGGCCTGAGCATGAACAAGCGTGGTCACAAAACACCCCAAACGTGAACAAGCAGAGCCACAAAAACACGCCACGCCTGAACAAGCGCGGTGGACGCAAACAAAAAGGTGGGGCCGGAAACGCATCAGCGTCTCCGACCCCACCTCAAAAGTGAGAGTCAATCACGGGCAAGCCCGCGACCTAGTCACTCAGCTTCAGATGCCTCAACCTCGACCTCTTCGGCCTTGGGGGCTTCCTCAACCTTTTCAGCCGGCTTTTCAGCTGCCTTGGCGGCAGTGTCTTCAGCCTTCTTCACAACGGCCTTCTTCTCGAGCTTCTCGAGAACAATCTCGATGCGCATGAGAGGAGCGTTGTCACCCTTACGGTTACCAACGCGGATGAGGCGGGTGTAGCCACCCTGACGCTCAGAATCGATGGCCGGCGCGATCTCGTCGAAGAGCACGTAGAGTGCTTCCTTCGAGGTGATCTTCTTAGCAACCGTGCGACGAGCGTGCATGTCGCCACGCTTTGCCTTGGTCACGAGCTTCTCGAAGTAAGGCTGCAGAAGCTTAGCCTTGGCTTCGGTAGTCGTGAGTGCACGGTGTTCGATGAGCTGAGTCGCGAGGTTCGCCAGGATCAGCTTCTGGTGTGCCGGGCTTCCGCCCAGACGAGCACCCTTCTTGGGGGTGGGCATTGTGTCTCCTACGGATTAGGTGCGTCCATCGGACGCATAAGGGTCAGATGGACTGTTCGTCGCTGAACTGGACCGAACCAGACTCAGAGGCACCCGGGATCGGCATAACCGAATCCTTGAGTGTCATGCCGAGAGTGGCCAGAGATTCCTTGATCTCTTCGATCGACTTGGTGCCGAAATTACGAATATCAAGAAGATCAGCCTCGGAGTGAGCGACAAGCTCGCCCACGGTGAGGATCCCACGACGACGCAGCGCGTTGTAAGAACGAGACTGCAGGTTCAGGCTTTCGATCGGCAGAGCAAGGTCTGCTGCGAGGGTTTCATCGGTGGTCGATGGACCCACTTCGATGCCTTCTGCTTCCTCATTCAGTTCGCGCATGAGGCCGAACAGTTCAACAAGGGTCTTGCCAGCCGATGCAAGAGCATCGCGCGGGGTGATCGCCGACTTGGTCTCCACGTCGATGACGAGGCGATCAAAGTCGGTACGCTGTGCAACACGAGTTGCCTCGACCTTGTAAGTGACCTTGACAACCGGCGAGTAGATCGAATCGATCGGAATCCGCGAGATTTCAGCCTGAGGATCCTTGTTCTGCGCTGCGGAAACGTAACCGCGTCCACGCTCAACGGTCAGTTCGATCTCGAGCTTGCCCTTATCATTGAGGGTGGCGAGGTGAAGATCCGGATTGTGGATCTCAACGCCTGCAGGCGGGGTGATGTCGCCAGCGAGGACGACACCGGGGCCGGCCTTACGCAGGTACATCACGACGGGTTCATCCATCTCAGAAGAGAGGACGATCTGCTTGATGTTGAGGATGATCTCTGCGACATCCTCCTTCACACCTTCGATAGTGCGGAATTCGTGGGCAACGCCATCGATACGGATGGACGTGACCGCCGCGCCCGGGATCGAAGAGAGCAGGGTACGACGCAGGGAGTTACCCAGCGTGTAACCGAAGCCCGGTTCGAGGGGTTCGAGTGTGAAGCGTGAACGGTGTTCGCTGACTTTTTCCTCGGTGAGGATTGGTCGCTCTGCAATGAGCACGTCTTGGTCCTTTCTTCCCGGCGCCCGCCATATGACGCCGGACAGTGGATCCCACGTGAGTGGGACGGAGGGTGTGAGCACGACCGAGTGGTGTGCTCAGACGTGGAGATGCAATGCCGGGCGGCAAAGCATCCCGGTGCGACGAATCAGACGCGACGACGCTTCGGGGGGCGAGCGCCGTTGTGTGCCTGAGGGGTAACGTCCTGGATCGAGCCGACCTCAAGGCCAGCAGCCTGGAGGGAACGGATCGCGGTTTCACGGCCAGAGCCGGGCCCCTTAACGAAGACGTCGACCTTCTTCATGCCGTGTTCCTGGGCGCGACGTGCGGCCGCCTCTGCTGCAAGCTGCGCAGCGAAGGGGGTGGACTTACGCGAACCCTTGAAGCCGACCTGGCCAGACGAGGCCCAGGCGATAACGGCACCAGTGGTGTCGGTCAGGGAAACGATGGTGTTGTTGAACGTCGACTTAATGTACGCGTGACCGTGGGTAACGTTCTTGTTGAGCTTGCGGCGCGGCTTACGAGCAGCACCGGAGCGCGAAGTTTTTGCAGCTGCCATTGTGTTTAACAGTTCCTTCTTCAGTCGTATGAAGAACTATCCGCCGTAAAGGCTGGAAGTCCTTAGGCCTTACTTGGCCTTCTTCTTGCCTGCAACGGTGCGCTTCGGGCCCTTGCGGGTGCGAGCGTTGGTCTTGGTGCGCTGACCATGGACCGGCAGGCCACGACGGTGGCGAAGACCCTGGTAAGAGCCAATTTCGATCTTGCGGCGAATGTCAGCCTGAACCTCGCGGCGAAGGTCGCCCTCAACCTTGAAGTTCGATTCGATGTATTCACGGAGCTTGACGAGATCTTCCTCGGTGGCGTCCTTCACGCGGACGTCCGGGCTGACGCCCGTCGCTTCGAGGGTCTCGGCGGCGCGGGTGCGACCGACTCCGTAAATGTAGGTAAGTGCAATCTCCAGTCGCTTTTCGCGGGGGAGGTCGACACCGGCAATACGTGCCATGTTGTTGGTGCTCCAGTTATTCCTCGGAGGTCGTCATCACATCTTCCGGATGAGCCATCCGGCCTCGGCCTCCGAACCGAGGGTCGCGTATTCGCGCTTGATGTGATCCTGTGGGCGGTTGTGCCCGGGTCAGCTACGTGAGGATTTCAGCCCTGACGTTGCTTGTGCCTGGGGTTGTCGCAGATGACCATGACATTGCCGTGGCGACGAATCACCTTGCACTTGTCACAAATCTTCTTGACACTCGGCTTGACCTTCATGGTTATTCCTCCACCGTCCGTAGACGGTCGTGTCGGGGTTTACTTGTAGCGGTAGACGATACGGCCTCGGGAGAGGTCGTAGGGGCTCAGTTCGACGAGAACTCGATCCTCGGGGAGGATTCGAATGTAGTGCTGTCGCATCTTTCCGGCGATGTGACCGAGCACAACGTGCCCATTGGTCAGTTCCACACGGAACATCGCGTTCGGCAGGGCCTCAACGACCGTGCCTTCCATTTCGATGACGCCGTCTTTCTTTGCCATATCCTCCGTCTGTCCTCTACGTTCTTCGGATGAGTCGTGACCCAATGGCCACGGGGCGCATACAGCGCGTACGACACAGTCGACATGCGACACGCCCGAAGATCTACGATACAGCAAAAGCACATCCCTCTGGTAGTTGACTGCACTGTCGACTGCCTCACCTTCGGCCGGATTCATCGACGAGGACAGGAGTAGCGGCCGAGTTCGTCGACGAGGACTGGAGTACGGGCCGGATTCAGCAACAAGGACGGAGCGGTACACCGGACGAGGTAAAAGGCCTCGCCCTCCTCCCCCTACTGTGATGCCTTGCCGTTTCAATGACACCTGGAAGCCGCACAGAGCATCATCATTCCGCACCCCACAAGGCATCGTCCGCAACGAAAGCGGCCGCTGTCGCGAAGACATTGATACACTGGGATCGCCTGCCTCAGATCAACAAAGGAGTTGTCATGACGCACAAACTCAGACGGGTGGTGGCATCATGTTCATGAACGGCAAAACATCAACCGGTAGCGCTGTCTGGTGGAATGTCGGCTTCGCCCTCTGTCTCGTAGGCGTCGCATTGAGTGCACCGCGCTGGAACTGGATCTTCTGGGTGGGCGCCCTCGTCTACATCGTCCGCGCCTTGGTCATCGTCGCGAAGAGCTACAGCTCCTCGAAGAAATCAGGACATTCCCCGGACGAGTATTCCCCTCGCTAACGGTCGGCTTGGGCTCAGTCGATCACCGATCGCCCGATCTGATACTCCGGCAGGAGAGTCGCAGAGTCGCGGGGGCGCGGACAAAGGTAAGTGTCCGCGCCACTGTGTGCGCCGTCGTGCTTACAGCGCGTCGGCCTCGCCACGAGGAGCAGAGCCAGCGTTGCGACATCTGTGTCAGAGTTCGATCGGTTCGACCCCGAAAGGCGCGAGCCCAGCCTTTCCATAGTCGGGGGCGGTGAGCACGCTGATGCCGTCGTCGAGGATCGCGACCGTGTGCTCCCAATGGGCGGCGTCCGAGCCATCGACGGTACGGACAGTCCATTCGTCAGACTCGGTGAGGGTCTCGATCGAACCCGAAGTTAGCATCGGCTCAACGGCAAGCACCATACCGGGCTTCACGCGCGGGAAGATTCCACGAGCGTCGTAATTCAGGACCTCGGGATCTTGGTGCATCGCAGTGCCAATACCATGGCCTGTGTATTCCTCGACGATACCGGCTTCCCAGCCGAACTCATCGTCATACTTGGCAACGACTTCTTCGACGGCGCGACCGACGCTGGAAATACGACGACCCTTTTCGAGGGAAGCGAGAGCCGCCCACAAGGACTCGCGCGTCACAACGTCCAGTTCACGGCGTCGCTTCATCGTAGCCTCGTCAATTCCCTGTGGGTGAGCACCCGAGCCGCGCTTTCCTGCCATGAAGGACTCGTCATCCACCCACTCGTCACCCACGATGATGGAGAACGCCGCGTCACCGTGCCACTGCTTGCCGCCGTGAGACACCCAAGCCCCACAGTCGAAGGAGACGATGTCCCCATCCTTCAGCTTCTGCTTGCCAGGAATACCGTGGACGACCACATCATTCACAGAGATGCAGACCGTGGCCGGATAGCCGTAATAATTGAGGAAGTTCGAGGTCGCTCCCCCGCGCCTAATCGCGTCGGCGGACACTTCATCCAGTTCAGCCGTAGTCACACCAGCGTGCACCGCTTGGCGCAGGCTCGCGTGAATGTCAGCAACAACCAAACCAGCCTCACGCATCCAGCGGATCTGGTCTCGAGTCTTCAACTCAATACGCTGCATAACGGTCAGTTCTTCGCGACAGAATCGAGGACAGCGAAAATACGCTCAGTCACTTCGTCGATCGAACCCGAACCATCAACAACCCGAAGCAGATCACGGTCGGCGTAGTACGCTGCAACCGGTTTAGTCTGCTGGTGGTAGACCTCAAGGCGGTGACGCATGACAGGCTCAGTGTCATCGGTGCGATGCTGTTCCTCGGCACGCTTCATCATGCGGGTCACAACTTCGTCCTCGTCAACCTGGATTTCAAGAACCAGGTCAAGTTTGATGCCGATCTCTGCGCACATGTCGGCAAGCACGTGAGCCTGTTCCACGTTGCGCGGGTAGCCGTCAAGAAGAAAACCGTTCGCAGTGTCCGGAGAAGACAGACGCGCCTTCACCATCGCGTTGGTCACCGAGTCGGGAACGAACTCACCACGGTCGATGAATGCCCTGGCTTGCAGGCCAATCTCAGTGCCTTCAGACATGTTCGTACGGAAAATCTCACCCGTAGAAATAGCCGGAATACTCAGCTTTTCCGCGATACGAGTAGCTTGCGTTCCCTTACCTGCTCCGGGCGGGCCCAGAAGAACCATGGCGATCATTGCAAGAAGCCTTCGTAATGATGCTGCTGAAGCTGAGTATTAATCTCCTTCACGGTCTGCAGACCGACACCCACGATAATCAGGAGCGTCGTTCCTCCGAACGGCATCTGCGACTGGGAAATCTTCAGCGGAATGATAAGGAGTGATGGCAACAGGGCAACGATCACAAGGTAGAGGGCGCCAGCACTCGTAATGCGGTTAATGACATAAGACAGGAACTCGGCGGTCGGACGACCTGCGCGAATACCTGGAATGAAGCCACCGTAGCGCTTCATGTTGTCAGCAACCTCTTCAGGGTTAAAGGTAATCACCGTGTAGAAGAAGGCGAAGAAGAGAATCAGGAGTGCATAAATCGTGAGGTAGACCCACGATCCCTGATGCAGGTTCGCCGAAAGCCACTGAACCCAACCGTCGGTCTGGGCACCAAACTGAGCAATCATCAACGGCAACGCAAGAATCGACGAAGCGAAGATGACCGGGATAACGCCAGACATATTGATTTTCAGCGGGATGTACGTAGTCGTGCCACCGTACTGACGACGACCGATCATGCGCTTCGCGTACTGAACTGGAATGCGGCGCTGAGCCTGCTCAATGAACACCACGGCAAGCGTGACGGCGAAGAGGAGCAGAAGGATCGCGATCACGGCACCCCACTTGCCAGACTGACCGATGGCCAGCATCTGGGAGGGCAGACGGGCAATGATCGAGGTAAAGATAAGGAGCGACATGCCATTGCCGATGCCGCGCTCGGTGATCAATTCGCCGAGCCACATGACCACGCCGGTACCCGCCATCATGATGATGATCATGATAAGGAACATCCACCAAGAGTCATCTGCCAACACTTTCGCGGAACAACCGGAGAACATACGTCCGGTGCGAGCCAATGTCAGTGTCGTCGTGGCCTGCAGGACGCCCAGGAAGATCGTCAGATAACGCGTGTACTGCGTCAGCTTGGCTTGACCAGTTTGCCCTTCCTTATGAAGGTCATCGAAACGCGGAATGACAACACGCAAAAGCTGAATGATGATCGACGCTGTAATGTACGGCATGATGCCGAGCGCGAAGATCGATAGCTGGAGCAACGCGCCACCCGAGAACAAGTTCACGAGGTCAAGAAGATTCGCTTCTTCCTGCTGAGCAAGACATTGTTGAATCGCGGTCGAGTCAACGCCGGGGGTCGGAATGTATGAACCCAGGCGGAACATCGCCATGATAAACAGCGTAAACAGCAGCTTACGACGAAGGTCAGGGGTGCGGAACGCCTGTGCGAATGCACTGAGCAAGGCTTCCTCCTACGGGTAATGGGAATGCTGGAGCATGTGCCCTAGCGACCGTGCCAGACTACCGGAAAAATGGCTCCGTGTAGACATCGGTCTTGGGTTCAAAGGTTCTGCGAGGAACCATCTATCAGTTTAAGACGCTAAAAGGGGGCGGTCCGGGTTCATGCCGGACCACCCCCAATCAGTTGTCAGCGTGCGGAAATAGTTCCGCCAGCTGCGGTGATCTTCTCCTGAGCAGAAGCTGACCAGGAATCAACTTCGATCTCAAGCTTGACGGTGAGCTCACCGGTGCCGAGCACCTTAACCGGAGCGCCGTCACGAACCGCGTGCTTTGCGACGAGATCCTCGACCGTCACCTTGCCACCCTTGGGGAACAGCTCCTCAAGCTTGGCAACGTTGACGACCTGGTACTCAACGCGGAACGGGTTCTTGAAGCCACGGAGCTTGGGCAGACGCATGTGAATCGGCATCTGGCCACCTTCGAAGCCTGCTGCCACCTGGTAGCGAGCCTTCGTACCCTTGGTACCGCGACCAGCCGTCTTACCCTTGGAGCCTTCACCACGACCAACGCGGGTCTTGGCGGTCTTGGCGCCGGGGGCCGGACGGAGGTGGTGCAGCTTAACGATCTGCACCTTTTCGCCTGTTGTGGACTTGGAGTCCGCCATGGTCAGTCGACCTCCTCAACGGTCACCAGGTGACGAACCGTGTGAACTGCACCGAGAACGGTCTCGGTGTTCTCACGGACGACGCTCTGGCCGATCTTACGCAACCCGAGGGTGCGCAGAGTGTCCTTCATGTTCTGCTTGGCGCCGATCGACGACTTGGTCTGCGTGATCTTGATGTTCGCCATCACTCATTCACCCCCGCGGAAGCTTTTTCTGCCTCAGCCTTTTCAGCCTTGGCACGCTTCTCAGCTTCACCCTCTGCGCGTGCGCGGAGCATCGAAGCCGGAGCAACGCGCTCCAGCGGAAGACCGCGACGTGCTGCAACAGCCTCAGGCTGTTCCAGTTGCTTGAGGGCGTCAACAGTCGCGTGAACGATGTTGATTGCGTTGTCAGAGCCGAGCGACTTGGTGAGCACGTCGTGCACGCCAGCTGCCTCGAGCACTGCACGGACCGGACCGCCGGCGATAACGCCGGTTCCCGGTGCTGCCGGGCGCAGAAGCACGGTGCCGGCGGCATCGTGACCCTGAACCAGGTGCGTGATAGTGCGACGGATCATCGGGACGCGAATGAAATTCTTCTTCGCTTCCTCAACGCCCTTGGAAATGGCCTGGGGAACTTCCTTGGCCTTTCCGTAGCCAACACCGACGGTGCCTTCGCCATCTCCCACGACAACCAGAGCGGTGAAGGAGAAACGACGTCCACCCTTCACAACCTTGGAAACGCGGTTGATGGTCACAACACGTTCGATGTATTCATTCTTTTCGTTGCCACGACGTGTTTCGCGGTCGCCACGACCATTGCGGCGGTCGCGACGCTCGCCGTCGCCCGAACGCTCAGAGCCTTCCTGACCGTTCCTGCCTCGCTGCGGTGCAGCCATCAGATGATCTCTCTTTCCTTCGATCCGGTCACAGCTCAAGGCCACCCTGGCGGGCAGCTTCGGCGACGGCCGCAACGCGGCCGAAATACTTGTTGCCACCACGGTCGAAGACGACGGCGGTGATGCCGGCTGCCTTCGCACGCTCTGCAATGAGAGCGCCAACCTTGGTTGCCTTTTCGGTCTTCGTGCCAGTCATGGTTTCGACGCCGGACTCGAAGTCGGAGGCAGAAACCAGGGTGTGACCGACGGTGTCGTCGATAACCTGAGCAACGATGTGACGATTCGAGCGGGTAACGACCAGGCGCGGACGCGCCGGGGTACCGTTGATCTTCTTGCGAAGGCGAATGTGACGACGCTTGCGAGCGACGAACTTGCCCTTGCCTTTGACCGTGTACGCCATCACTTACCAGCCTTTCCGACCTTGCGACGGATCGTTTCGCCCACGTAGTGGATGCCCTTGCCCTTGTAGGGTTCAGGCTTCTTCAGCTTGCGGATGCGAGCTGCGGTTTCGCCAACGAGTTGCTTGTCGATGCCGTGGACCGTGAACTTGGTCTGCGACTCAACGGTGAACTCGATGCCTTCCGGAGCTTCGACCGGAACGGTGTGCGAGAAGCCGAGAGAGAACTCGAGGTTCTTTCCCTTGGCGACCACGCGGTAACCGGTACCGGTGATTTCGAGTTCCTTCTTGTAGCCCTCGGTCACGCCGACGATCATGTTCGCAATAAGGGTGCGAGTCAGACCGTGGAGCGAACAGGAAAGGCGCTCGTCGTTCGGGCGGGAAACCAGAATCTGACCGTCTTCAATAGCCACCGTGATAGGGGCTGCGACGGTGTGTGAAAGTTCGCCCTTCTTGCCCTTCACCTTAACGTCTGCACCGTTAACGGTGACGTCGACGCCTGCGGGGATAGCAATGGGTTGCTTACCGATTCGCGACATTGTTCAGCCTCCTGCTCACCAGATGTAGGCGAGGACTTCCCCACCTACACCCTTGTCGGCTGCCTGACGGTCGGTAAGCAGACCGGAGGACGTGGACAGAATTGCCACGCCCAGGCCGCCGCGAACCTTAGGCAGGTTGGTGGACTTGGCGTACACGCGCAGACCCGGCTTGGAAACGCGCTGCAACCCCTGGAGGGCCGCTTCGCGGTGCGAACCGTACTTCAGCGTGATGGTGAGGGTCTTGCCCACGCGGGCATCCTCAACCGAGGTCGAAGCAATGTAGCCCTCTTCGACCAGGATGTTTGCGATCGCGTTCTTCATCTTGGAGTACGGCATGGAAACCGTATCGTGATGCGCACGATTCGCGTTACGCAGACGCGTCAGCATGTCTGCAATGGGATCAGTCATTGTCATTGGGGAAATTCCCCTTCCTCGTCGTGGTTTCTCCTTTTGAGACCTACGACGTCAGTGTTTTACCAGCTGCTCTTGGTGACTCCGGGGAGTTCGCCAGCAAGGGCGAGCTCGCGGAGACAAACGCGGCACAGGCCGAACTTGCGGTAGACCGAGTGGGGGCGACCACAACGGTTGCAACGCGTGTATGCACGAACGCCGAACTTCGGCTTACGTGCGGCCTTGACCTTCAGGGATGTCTTCGCCATGGGTCAGTCCTCCTTGAACGGGAATCCGAGATGACGCAGGAGCGCACGGCCCTCATCATCGGTGGAGGCCGAGGTAACGACGGTGATATCCATACCGCGAACTCGGTCGATCGAATCCTGGTCGATCTCGTGGAACATGGACTGTTCCGTCAGACCGAAGGTGTAGTTACCGTGACCGTCGAACTGCTTGGCCGACAGACCGCGGAAGTCGCGGATACGCGGAAGAGCAGTGGAGAGAAGACGATCGAGGAATTCCCACATACGATCGCCACGGAGCGTGACGTGAGCACCGATGGCCTGGCCTTCGCGCAACTTGAACTGTGCGATGGACTTCTTCGCCTTGGTGGTCACGGGCTTCTGGCCAGTGATAGCGGTGAGGTCGCGGATTGCGCCCTCGAGTGCCTTCGAATCGCGAGCTGCCTCGCCAACGCCCATGTTCACGACGATCTTAGTCAGACCGGCAACCTGCATGATGTTCTCATGCTTGAACTCGGCGCGGAGGGCGTCACGAATTTCGGAGACGTACTTTTCCTTGAGACGCGGGGTCATGTTCAGATCTCCTTGCCCTGCTCGATGCCGCGCTTGGCGCCACCGCGGGTCACGCGAACGCGGACGGTGCGGGTGCGGCCATCGCGCTCGACGACGTCCTCGCGGAAGCCGACGCGCACGCGCTGCTTGGTTTCGGGATCGACCAGTGCGACCTTTGCGATCGAGATCGGGGCTTCGATGGTCTCGATGCCACCGGTCTGACCCTGGGTCTGACCCTGGCGAACGTGACGGGTCTTCAGGTTGATACCTTCGACGAGGACCTTGCCCTCAGCCGGGAAAACCTTGATGACGCGTCCCTGCTTGCCCTTGTCGCCAGCCTTGAGGGGCTCGAGGCCCTCGGCTGCACGGCGGGCGTTGCGCTCTGCAAGCTTCTTCTCGTCGGATGAACGACCGCGAACGACCTCAACCAGGTCACCCTTACGGATCTTGGCTGCCATCAGATCACCTCCGGTGCGAGCGAGACGATACGCATGAAGCGCTTGTCGCGCAGCTCACGGCCGACGGGGCCGAAGATACGCGTGCCACGCGGTTCGCCGTTGGAATTGATAATGACGGCCGCGTTCTCATCGAAACGGATGTACGAACCGTCGGGACGGCGGGTTTCTTTGCGAGTGCGGACTACGACTGCCTTGACGACTTCGCCCTTCTTGACGTTGCCGCCGGGGATTGCGTCCTTGACGGTGGCGACGATGGTGTCACCAATACCCGCGTAGCGTCGAGCCGAGCCACCGAGCACGCGGATGGTCAGGATTTCCTTTGCACCCGTGTTGTCGGCGACCTTAAGTCGCGACTCCTGCTGGATCATTTTCTATTGACTCCTGTTGTCGAGCTGGTTCTGTTGGGAGCATTACTTCCCTCGAGCCTTGCCGAACGTGCATGAACTATTGCGCATCGATGCCGACAATAGTGAGAACGCACCACAGGATTAAATATGGTGTTGCTCGCTCTCACTACCGACGCGAGGCACAGTGCACCTTGCGTCACGCAACCCTCCAAGAGTACCCCACTTCCCCACTGACTTGAAACCGCCAGTTTCGTGAGGTGCGCCCCATCTACCGCGCTTGTTCAGCGAATCCCCTCCCTCTATCCCGCTTGTTCACCAAATCCCGTCCCTCCACCACCGCGCTTATTCACCATTTCGGGTTCACGAGGCCACGTGGCTTCATTGACCAACACACGCGAATAGGCGCGAACAACGATGCTTGATTTCTTGAACAAGCGCGGTCAAAAAGGGGTGGCCAACGGTGAACAAGCGGGCTCAAGCGTGAACAAGCGCGGTCGCAGGGAGAAGGTATTTCTTGAACAAGCGCGAGGAAAGGGCACAAAACAGCACGGAGCCCGGCTCCCCAAACTGGGGAACCGGGCTCCTTACAAAGCTCAGTGACGAATCACTTGGCCTTTTCGATGATCTCCACTACTCGCCAGTGCTTGGTAGCGGAAAGCGGACGAGTCTCCATGATGCGAACGCGGTCACCAATGCCACATTCGTTGTTCTCATCATGAACCTTGACCTTCTTATTACGACGCATGACCTTGCCGTAGAGGGCGTGCTTCACACGGTCCTCAATCTGGACAACGACGGTCTTATCCATCTTGTCAGAGACAACCAGGCCAATACGAACCTTGCGGTCGTTACGCGCGGTGCTATCTGCCATCAGAATCACTCCTCAGTGCTCGGGGCGGTGCGGTAGCCAAGCTCCCGCTCACGCGCGATCGTGTAGATACGGGCGATGTCACGGCGCACGGTCTTCATGCGACCATGATCCTCGAGGTTGCCAACAGCCTGTGCGAAGCGCAGGTTGAAGAGCTCGGCCTTAGCCTTCTCGAGTTCCTTGGACAGCTGGGCGTCGTCCATGGCATCGAGGTCGGAAGGGGTAAGTGCCTTTTCCGCCATCAGATGTCACCACCCTCTCGGACCACGAAACGGGTCTTCATCGGAAGCTTGTGCTGAGCGCGACGCATAGCTTCGCGTGCAAGCGCCTCGTCGACGCCGCCCAGCTCGAACAGAATACGACCCGGTTTGACGGGGGCAACCCACCATTCAACCGCGCCCTTACCGGAACCCATTCGGGTTTCAGCCGGCTTCTTGGTCAGCGGACGGTCCGGGAAGATGTTAATCCACACCTTGCCGCCACGCTTAATGTGACGCGTCATAGCGATACGAGCTGCCTCGATCTGACGGTTGGTCACGTACGCGCCGGTGAGTGCCTGAATACCGTAATCGCCGAACGCCAATTCGGTGCCACCGGTTGCATTACCGGTACGGTGCGGGCGGTGCTGACGGCGCCATTTTGTACGACGGGGAATGAGCATTGGGCTCAGGCCTCCGATCCGTTTTCAGTAGCTGCGGGTGCCTCGGTTGTGGGCGCCTGCTGCTGAGCGGTCTCCTGGTTCTGGCGTCCGCCGCGGCGCTGGCCACGACGATCACTGCGACGTCCGCCACGGTTGGCCTGCTCGGCCTGCTGGCGTGCGAACTCGCGCTCGGTGATGTCGCCCTTGTAGATCCACACCTTGACACCGATACGACCGAAGGTCGTGCGTGCCTCGTGGAATCCGTAGTCAATGTTCGCGCGGAGGGTGTGAAGCGGAACGCGACCCTCACGATAGAACTCGGAACGGCTCATTTCGGCGCCACCGAGGCGACCGGAAACCTGAACACGAATACCCTTGGCGCCTGCGCGCTGCGCGGACTGAATGCCCTTGCGCATTGCACGACGGAAGGAAACGCGAGCAGCGAGCTGTTCTGCAATGCCCTGTGCGACAAGCTGAGCATCCAAATCGGGGTTCTTGACCTCGAGGATGTTGAGCTGAACCTGCTTGCCGGTGAGCTTTTCGAGGTTCTGGCGGAGGCGATCAGCCTCTGCGCCACGACGACCAATGACGATGCCCGGGCGAGCGGTGTGGAGGTCAACGCGGACACGATCACGCGTACGCTCAATGTCGACCTTCGAGATGCCTGCGCGCTCGAGGTTTTCGGTCAGGTTCTTGCGGATTGCAACGTCCTCTGCAACGTAGTCAGAGTAACGCTGTCCCTTGGTGGTCGAGTCGGAGAACCAGCGGGAGCGGTGATCCGTGGTGATTCCCAGGCGGAACCCTGTGGGGTTAACCTTCTGGCCCATTTCAGCGGGCTCCCTTCTTCTTGTCTTCCTTGGTACCGACGACGAGCGTGATGTGGCTCGTGCGCTTCAGGATGCGACCTGCGCGTCCCTGTGCACGCGGGCGGAACCGCTTCATGGTCGGACCTTCATCGACGAATGCTTCGATGACCAGCAGGTCTGCCTCGTTGAAGGTTTCGCCAGCCTGTTCGGCCTTGACCTTCGCGTTGGCAACGGCGCTCATGAGCACCTTGCGGACATCGGTGGCGACTGCCTGCGGTGCGAACCGCAGGATGTCAGCGGCCTCCAGAGCAGCCTTGCCACGAACCTCGTTCACGACACGGCGGGCCTTCTGGGGCGTGACGCGGACAAAACGCGCCTGCGCCTTAGCTTCCATTTATCTGCCTCTTCTTCCGTGGAGGCCGGCTCAGCGCCGGCGTCCCTTTCGATCGTCCTTGTCGTGGCTGCGGAAAGTACGCGTGGGAGCGAACTCGCCAAGCTTGTGACCCACCATCGACTCGGTGATGAAGACGGGGACATGCTTGCGGCCATCGTGCACCGCAAAGGTCAGACCCAGGAAATCCGGGGTGATGACCGAGCGACGCGACCAAGTCTTGATGACATTCTTTGAGCCGGATTCGATTGCGGCGTCGACCTTCTTGAGCAGGTGGTCGTCGACGAACGGGCCCTTCTTCAAACTGCGTGGCATAGTTATCGACTCCTACTCAGCGGTTCTTACCGGTCTTGCGACGGCGAACGATCAGGCGATCGCTGTCCTTGTTCGGACGGCGGGTACGACCCTCGGGCTTACCCCACGGGCTAACCGGGTGACGGCCACCAGAGGTACGACCTTCACCACCGCCGTGCGGGTGATCAACCGGGTTCATAACAACACCACGGACGTGCGGACGCTTGCCCTTCCAGCGCATACGGCCGGCCTTGCCCCAGTTGATGTTGGATTGTTCAGCGTTGCCGACCTCGCCGACCGTTGCGCGGCAGGTGATTTCGACGTTGCGGATTTCGCCGGACGGCATACGCAGCTGGGCGAAGCGGCCTTCCTTGGCGACGAGCTGAACGGACGAACCGGCGGAGCGGGCGATCTTTGCGCCGCCACCGGGCTTGAGTTCGACAGCGTGGATAACGGTACCGAGCGGGATGTTACGTAGCGGCAGGTTGTTACCGGGCTTGATATCGGCGCCGGCACCTGCTTCGATGCGGTCACCCTGGTTCAGCTTGGCCGGTGCCAGGATGTAGCGCTTTTCGCCATCTGCATAGTGCAGGAGGGCGATGCGAGCGGTACGGTTCGGGTCGTACTCGATGTGAGCGACGACTGCCGGGACGCCGTCCTTGTCATGGCGACGGAAGTCGATGACGCGGTACTGGCGCTTGTGGCCACCGCCACGGTGACGCGAGGTCACGCGGCCGTTCGAGTTACGTCCACCGGTCTTGTGCAGCGGACGAACCAACGACTTCTCGGGCTCGGAGCGGGTGATCTCAACGAAATCGGAGACCGACGCGCCGCGACGACCCGGGGTCGTGGGCTTGTATTTGCGGATTCCCATTTTTGTCCTCTACCTCTCCGGTTTTCAGGCCTGATCGCCGAAGATGTCGATGGCGCCTTCACGCAGGGTCACGATTGCTCGCTTGACGTCCTTGCGCTTGCCCTGACCCGTGCGGGTCCGGTAGGTCTTGCCCTTACGGTTCTGAGTGGCCACCTGACCGACCTTGACATCGAAGATTTCTTCGATGGCAATCTTGATTTCGGTCTTGTTGGCGCGCGGGTCAACCTCGAAGGTGTACTTGCCTTCATCCATGAGGATGGAGGATTTCTCGGTGACGACGGGCTTCAGAATGATGTCGCGCGGGTTCTTGCCCGCTTCGAGGGTGCTCACTTGGTCTCCTCCTTGGTGCCGAGGAAGGACTCCATGGCTGCCTGGGTGAACACGATATCGTCGGCGTCAAGGACGTCGTAGGTGTTCAGCTGGTCTGCCCAAAGAACGTGAACCTCGGGAGCGTTACGCAGGCTGAGAGCGGTGAGCTCATCGTTACGCTCGATGACGACGAGAGCCTGACGGTCCTCGACGATCGCGCGAAGCGCTGCGAGAGCGGACTTCGTCGACGGCTTCTCACCTTCGATGAGAGCGGTGACGATGTGGATGCGACCTGCGCGTGCACGGTCAGACAGAGCGGAGCGGAGTGCGCCCTGCTTCATCTTCTTGGGGGTGCGCTGATCGTAGTCACGCGGCTGCGGGCCGTGGACGATGCCACCACCGGTGAAGTGCGGTGCACGGATCGAGCCCTGACGAGCGTTACCAGTGCCCTTCTGGCGGAACGGCTTCTTGCCGCCACCGGAAACCATGCCACGCGTCTTGGTTGCGTGCGTACCCTGGCGGGCAGCAGCAAGCTGTGCAACGACGACCTGGTGCATCAGCGGAATGTTCGTGGGAACGTCGAAGATCTCGGCGGGGAGGTCAACCGAAGCTGCCTTCTTACCCTTGAGATCGAAGACGTCGATGGTCTGAACGTCAGCCATTTCACGCACCCTTCACGGACGAGCGAACCAGGACCACGGAGTTCTTCGGACCCGGGATGGCGCCGCTGATGAGCAGCAGGCCCTTCTCGGTGTCGACTGCCTGGATCTTGAGGTTCTGGACGGTACGACGAACGCCACCCATGCGGCCGGCCATGCGCAGGCCCTTGAAGATGCGTCCGGGGGTTGCGCAAGCGCCGATCGAACCGGGCTTGCGGTGGTTACGGTGTGCACCGTGCGAAGCAGAAACGCCGGCAAAGCCGTGACGCTTCATAACGCCTGCAAAGCCCTTGCCCTTGGTGTTGCCGGAAACGTCAACAGCCTGTCCAGCCTCGAAGGTGGAAGCGTCGAGTTCCTGACCCACCTCGTAAGAGTCATGGGCGGAGGTGCGGACCTCGGTCAGGTGACGACGAGGCTCGACGCCAGCCTTTGCGAAGTGGCCTGCGAGAGGCTTGGTGACCTTGCGTGCTTCGATTTCGCCGAAACCGATCTGAACGGCGGTGTAGCCGTCGACTTCTTCGGTGCGAACCTGGGTCACAACGTTAGTGCCGACCTGCACGACAGTGAGGGGCACGAGGCGGCCGTCAGCGTCCCAAACCTGGGTCATGCCGAGCTTGCGGCCGAGCAACGCCTTAATCGGCGCAGCTGCGTGCTGCTTGTTGTCAGTAGTCATTGCAGATGTCCTCAGAGCTTGATCTCGATGTTGACGTCTGCGGGCAGGTCGATACGCATGAGCGAATCGACGGCCTTCGGCGTCGGGTCGATGATGTCGATGAGCCGCTTGTGTGTGCGCATCTCAAAGTGCTCGCGGCTGTCCTTGTCTTTGTGGGGCGACCGAATGACGACAAACACGTTCTTTTCGGTCGGCAGTGGAACCGGGCCCACAACAGTGGCGCCTGCTCGCTGCACGGTGTCCACGATCTTGCGCGCGGAGCTGTCGATGACCTCGTGGTCATACGACTTCAGCCGGATGCGGATCTTCTGTCCCGCCATGCCGTCTTACCTCTTCTCGTACAGATTCGTCACCGGTCCCCGCACTCGGGCGTGTCGCTTAAAAAAGTGACACACGTATTGCGCGGTTCCTTCTTATGTGAAGGCAGACCGTTGTCTTGTCCAAAGATCACGGGCGTTTCAGCCCGGCCCGCAGAATCCCTGCGGAACCGCCCCACGGGTCGCGGGGCAACCGTTCAAGTCTGACAGAGTCACACCTTTCCTAGCAAGTTTGAACTCGCCATCTGGAGTGTGAATCCTCATACATTACACGGACGATCAATTTGCTCATCAGCCCTCATGCGCTTCGGCGTGGAGCTTTTGGCGCACAGGTGCTTGAAGCGCCGCGAATCAGTGTACCCGCACTCGGGCGTGTCGTCTACATGGGGTGTAGTAGCGCGAGGCGCCTGTAGGGCACCGACCAGAGGTTCAGTGTTCCACAGGCGCCTAGTGCTCGCTAATGGCGCTGAGCGTTTCAGCTGCGCTTCTGGCGAACCGCAAGCACGCCCGCGACCAGGAAGAGGAGTCCGAGACCTCCAACGAGGCCTCGATTGAAGCCAGTCTTCGCAATCTTTCGCGGCCCCGAATTCGTGGTGTTCGGGGTGTTCGGCGTGCTCGGAGTGTTCGTGGTGTTCGGGGGTTCAACCAGCGTCGTTGGGTTGTTCGGCCCAGCCGGGGTGGGCTTGTACTTCACGGTGTACGTAATACCCGCCTGAGTCTTCGCATCCGCACCATTAGGCGTTTGCTCACCAATCCACGTGAACTTGAACTGAACATCACGACCACCCGTCGCAGCCGACTTCGGCGCCGGAGCTCGCCGTCGCGATCTGCTGACCTTCACGTTCAAGAACACATCTTGCTCCGCCGAACAAGCACACAAACAACCGCGAACAAGCACACAAACAACGCCGAACAAGCACACAAACAACCGCGAACAAGCACACAAACAACCGCGA
>NZ_JAQEVQ010000014.1:21705-47295 GCF_027694595.1 Pauljensenia sp. OF14-1SRA
CGCGAACAAGCACACAAACAACCGCGAACAAGCACACAAACACGAAAAGGCCGCCACCCCCTTTCGGGGATGGCGGCCAACTCAGGTCAAAAGACCTCAGGCGATCATCCGGTCCAAGCGATCCGCGAACGGTTCAGTCGACCGGAAGGGATCACTTGCTGATTTCGGTGACACGACCGGAACCGACCGTGCGACCGCCCTCGCGGATTGCGAAGCCCAGGCCCGGCTCCATAGCGATCGGCTGGATGAGCTCGACGGTGATCTCGGTGGTGTCGCCCGGCATGACCATGTCGGTGCCCTCGGGGAGGGTGATGACGCCGGTCACGTCCGTGGTGCGGAAGTAGAACTGCGGACGGTAGTTCGAGAAGAACGGGTTGTGACGACCGCCTTCTTCCTTCTTGAGGATGTAGACCTGTCCGGTGAAGTTGGTGTGCGGGGTGATCGAGCCGGGAACGGCAACGACCTGACCGCGCTCAACCTCATCGCGCTTGGTGCCACGGAGGAGGAGACCACAGTTCTCGCCTGCCCATGCTTCGTCCATGGACTTGTGGAACATTTCGATACCGGTAACGGTGGTCTTCTGCGGGTCGCGGATACCGAGGATTTCAACCTCAGAGTTGATCGGGAGCTTGCCACGCTCAACACGACCGGTGACAACGGTGCCACGGCCGGTGATGGTGAAGACGTCTTCGATCGGCATGAGGAACGGCTTGTCCATGTCGCGCTCGGGGGTCGGCACGAAGGTGTCAACTGCTTCCATGAGCTCTTCGACCTTCGCAACCCACTGCGGATCGCCTTCGAGAGCCTTCAGAGCGGAAACCTGGATGATCGGGGCGTCGCGATCGAAGTCCTGGGACTCGAGCAGGTCGCGGCATTCTTCCTCAACGAGCTCCAGCATTTCCTCATCGTCGACCATATCGGCCTTGTTGAGGGCAACCAGGATCGTCGGAACGCCAACCTGGCGAGCAAGCAGAACGTGCTCGCGGGTCTGAGCCATCGGGCCGTCGGTGGCGGCGACAACGAGGATTGCGCCATCCATCTGAGCTGCACCGGTGATCATGTTCTTGACGTAGTCGGCGTGGCCGGGGGCGTCAACGTGTGCGTAGTGACGCGCCTCGGTCTGGTACTCGACGTGGGAAACGTTAATCGTAATGCCGCGCTCACGCTCTTCAGGAGCGTTGTCGACGTTTTCGAACGGGGTGAACTCGTTCAGTTCCGGGTACTTGTCGTGCAGAACCTTGGTGATTGCTGCGGTAAGCGTGGTCTTGCCGTGGTCAACGTGACCGATGGTACCGATGTTGACGTGCGGCTTGCTGCGCTCGAACTTGGCCTTCGCCACTTGTGTCCTCCTGGACTCGGGTAGTTTTTCTAGCCTTTGGCTAGGTGCAACTCTAACACCCAGCCGGCCGAAACCTACATGGAAATTGTTGGTATGTGAGGCGGGTCGCTACGCTCGCGCTAATTTCTTAGCGCGAGCAAGCGAAACGCGACGGATCGGGACTCACTCGCCCCGGGACTTGCCGACGATTTCGTCAGCGACGTTACGCGGAACTTCCGCGTAGGAGTCGAACTCCATCGAGTACACTGCACGACCCTGCGTCTTGGAACGCAGGTCGCCAACGTATCCGAACATTTCAGAGAGCGGAACCTGTGCCTTGACGACGCGGATACCGTGCTGCTCATCCATGGACGAAATCTGTCCACGACGGGAGTTCAGGTCGCCGATGACGTCGCCCATGTACTCCTCAGGAGTACGGACCTCAACGGCCATGATCGGCTCAAGAAGAACCGGGCTTGCCTTCTTCGCGGCTTCCTTCAAAGCCATCGAACCGGCAACCTTGAACGCCATTTCCGAAGAGTCAACTTCGTGGTACGCGCCGTCGAGGAGCGTTGCCTTGATGTCAACCATCGGGTATCCGGCGAGAACACCGGACTGCATGGCGTCTTGGATACCAGCGTTCACCGACGGAATGTACTCGCGCGGAACGCGGCCACCAGTGACCTTGTCCTCGAACTCGTACTCTTCCTCGGAGCCTGCGGGGATAGGTTCGAGAGCGATGATGACACGCGCGAACTGGCCGGAACCACCGGTCTGCTTCTTGTGCGTGTACTCGTACTTCTCGACCTTCTTGCGGATGGTCTCGCGGTAGGCAACCATCGGAGCACCGACGTTTGCTTCAACCTTGAATTCGCGACGCATACGGTCAACGATGATGTCCAGGTGAAGCTCACCCATACCACCGATGATCGTCTGGCCAGTCTCAGCGTCGAGCTCGACCGTGAAGGTCGGGTCCTCTTCGGCGAGCTTCTGAATTGCGACGCCCATCTTTTCCTGGTCAGCCTTCGACTTCGGCTCAACCGCAACCTGGATAACAGGCTTCGGGAACGTCATCGATTCGAGAACGATCGGCTTGTCGATTGCGCAGAGCGTATCACCAGTGGTCGTGTCCTTCAGGCCGATCACCGCGTAGATGTGGCCAGCATGTGCCTGATCCACAGGGTTTTCCTTGTTGGAGTGCATCTGGAAGATCTTGCCGATGCGTTCCTTCTTGCCCTTGGTGGAGTTCAAGACCTGTGCGCCAGAGTCCACCTTGCCGGAGTACACGCGGACGAAGGTGAGCTTGCCGTAGAACGGGTGAGCAGCAATCTTGAATGCAAGAGCTGCGAACGGTTCGTTCTCGTCAGGCTTACGGGACTCGGTCTCTTCTTCGGTTTCCGAACCGGGCTTGAAGCCACGGACGGACTCAACGTCCAGCGGAGACGGGAGGAAGTCAACAACCGCGTCGAGCACGGGCTGAACACCCATGTTACGAAGAGCGGTACCGCAGTAAACGGGGAATGCGCGACCAGAGATCGTCAGCAGGCGGATACCTTCCTTGATCTGCTCGACGGTCAGCTCACCATTCTCCAGGTATGCCTCGGTCAGCTCATCAGAACCTTCCGCAGCAGCCTCGATCATGAGTTCACGGTATTCTTCCGCGCGTTCCTGCAGATCCTCGGGGATCGGGCCACGAACAACGAGGGAGCCGAGGGTCGCCTCGCCCTTGTCGTCTTTTGCCGGGTAGCGCAGGGACTCCATCGAGAGCAGGTCAACCTGACCCTCGAAGTCGTTCTCTGCACCGATCGGGAGCTGCATGACGATCGGGGTCGCGTGGAGGCGATCCTTAATCGTCGAAACGGAGAAGTAGAAGTCAGCGCCCATCTTGTCCATCTTGTTGATGAAGCAGATACGCGGAACCTCGTACTTGTCAGCCTGACGCCACACGGTCTCAGACTGCGGCTCAACACCCTCCTTGCCGTCGAAGACTGCAACAGCGCCGTCGAGCACACGCAGGGAGCGCTCAACCTCAACCGTGAAGTCAACGTGGCCGGGGGTGTCGATGATGTTGATCTGGTTGCCGTTCCAGAAAGAGGTAACAGCGGCGGACGTAATCGTAATGCCGCGTTCCTTTTCCTGTTCCATCCAGTCGGTCGTCGAGGCGCCGTCGTGGGTCTCGCCGATCTTGTAGTTAATGCCCGTGTAGAACAGGATGCGTTCCGTCACGGTTGTCTTGCCGGCATCGATGTGAGCCATGATGCCAATGTTTCGAACCTTGTTAAGGTCGGTAAGCACGTCTAGTGCCACGAGTGCGATCCTTCGCTCGAAGTGATTGTGAATTCGCGGGCAAAATTAAGGTTGACGAAGACCGAAGATCCCGGCCTCGTCACTCAAAATCACCAGCGGTAGTGAGCGAACGCGCGGTTCGACTCGGCCATCTTGTGCATGTCCTCACGACGCTTCACGGCGGCGCCGAGACCATTGGAAGCATCCAGGATCTCGTTCGCGAGGCGCTCGGTCATCGTCTTTTCGCGACGCTGACGCGAGTAGTCAACCAGCCAACGCAGGGCAAGGGTTGTGGCGCGCGCGGGGCGAACCTCAACCGGAACCTGGTAGGTCGCGCCACCAACACGGCGGGAGCGAACCTCAAGGGCGGGACGAATGTTGTCAAGAGCGCGCTTCAGGACCGAAACCGGTTCCTGCTCGGTGCGCTCACGCACGGTCTCCAGTGCACCGTAAACGATGCGCTCTGCAACGGTCTTCTTACCGTCGAGGAGGACGCGGTTAACGAGCTGGGTCACGACCTTCGAGCCGTAGACCGGATCGTCGACGAGGGGACGCTTAGGAGCTGGGCCCTTACGAGGCATTACTTCTTCTCCTTCTTCGCGCCGTAGCGGGAACGAGCCTGCTGGCGACCACGAACACCCTGGGTGTCGAGGGAGCCACGAACGATACGGTAACGGACACCCGGGAGGTCCTTCACACGACCACCGCGAACGAGCACGATCGAGTGCTCCTGCAGGTTGTGGCCTTCACCGGGAATGTACGCCGTGACCTCAATGCCGGACGAAAGGCGCACACGAGCAACCTTACGGAGGGCTGAGTTCGGCTTCTTCGGGGTGGTGGTGTACACGCGGGTGCACACACCACGTCGCTGGGGCGAGCCCTTCAGCGCCGGGGTCTTCACCTTCGAGCGCTTCGAGCTACGACCCTTGCGGACGAGCTGCTGAATGGTAGGCACTGGTTCTCCAGTTTCTTTCCGTCGGAGGCCTTTCGATTGAGCAGTCGCGAAAGGCCCTTGTCTAGTCATCCATGGCTTGACGAATCCCCTTACGGACACACGCATGTCCGTCAAGGGCCGGTGCGCCATGATAGCCACCGTTCGGCTGGCCAGAGAATGACGCCCGGAGCTCCGACGGACGGAGCCCGCTGTCAGCGAAAGCTGACGAAAGAGAACCCGTAAATACACGGGAACCTCGTCTAGTTTACGAGGCTTGGGGTTTCTTGGTCAAAGGCGCAACTCGTGAGGTGCGCCCCACTTCCCCACCGCGCTTGTTCACCGTCACCCACCCCACCCACCGTGCTTGTTCACCACCGCCCGCCTCACCCGCCGCGCTCGTTCACCGACAACAACTCCTCACGTAGGGCACCGCTCCCCCTTTCCAAACGCTGATGGACATGAACGCCTAGGAGCGCTTTGCTTCAACAAGCGCGCCAAAGTCGCAAAACTAGGCGCTTCCCTCCCCGTATTGAGTCCCGCAACGGTGAACAAGCGCGGTAGTTTTCCACAGTTTTCACACACCCCGACTTATCAACATTTCCCTCTAGGGAGCCTCGAACATTCCTTCTCCATCGCGGAAGCTAGACACCTACTTCCACCTTTCACCCCACAATCGAGGTCCCCATGCACCGTTTCCAGGCGCCTCGCATCCGCGACGTCCGCAAGGCAATGACATTCACCCGCCCGCACCGCGCTTCGCGCGACGAACTCATGTACAACGTCGAAATACGAAGAGGCGCTTTCCTGAGCGTCACCTACCTCTCGACACTTCCTCAGCATTGGCAACGTGAACAGGCCGTCCAGCTTGCTCGCATTATCGCTGTTCAGCACACTCATCCGCGATGCGTTCCAACGGGTATATCAGCAGCGTACTTGCACGGTGCCCGCGCGTTTGATTACCCCGGCGACGTCCATATGGCTTCCCTGTCGAACTCAACGCGTTCTGCAAAGGTGTTACCAGCGGTCACTCTCGGCGAAGAAGTACTAGCCAGTCGCGCCACAATCGTGTTTCACCGGATGCTTCCTATCGCCAATCACACGTGCAGGATTGATGGAGTGCGGAGTTTGACCTTACATGACGCGCTGTTGACGCTCGCAGTGCAGGAGTGCGGTGCGCTAGCTTTCTCGATGGTCTGCTCGGGGATGCGCCTGTTGATTGAAAACACACGAAGCAGAAGCATTGGATTCAAAAAACGCCTTCGAACACTCAGGCAGTCGTTGAGCGCTCAGTTCAAACAGCTCGAATCGGGCCACCGCCATCGCGCAGACGGCTCTTGGCTGTTCGCTCACGCCGATGCTGCGTGCGAGAGTCCTGGAGAAAGCCACATCCTATGGATTCTGCGTTCAAGCGGACTAGCTGGCATTGAAACGCAGTACGAAGTCACAAGTAACGGCAACCGTTTCTTCTTCGATCTCTGCTTTCCTGAGGCTCGCGTCGCAATCGAGTTTGACGGGCGTTTCAAGTATGGGGACAGTGACTTAGAGATTGACGAGGCTACGGCCAAGCAAGTTCAACGACAGACACAATTAGAGGCCGACGGTTGGCAGTTCATCCGTTTCCGTTGGGAAGATTTGCCAGACTATTCGAAGATATTGAATTCCGTGTTCATGCTACTTCTGCAGGTTGGGGTTTGTCCGACCACTATGAGACGCGCTCGCGTCCACGCCTGACACCCCGCCTGTCTCTACTGACCGAATCAATCCACCGTTTTTACTGACATTTCCGCCCTTGCGACTCGGCAACCCTGCCACTGCCTAGGCACTACGGTGTCGCCTCGCGTCTGATACCGCTTCCTCACCCCCGCGCTTGTTCACGATTTACCGTCACATTTCGCAATTTCTGTCTCCCACGCGCGTTCGACGGCGCACCAGATACAACCTGTTCGCTCTGAGCGAACACGCGCTTGTTCACCGTTCGCCAACGGTGAACAAGCGCCGGAGGGCGGGCGACAACATATACAAAGCGTGGCGCCCGAGCGAACAAATCACATCAAGCGCCACGCCTCGTATTTAGCCGGTCATTGCCTGGCTAAAGAGCAACTACTACTCACGGAACGACATACCGAAGTCGATCGCACCAAGAGCATCGAGGAAGTCCTCGGAAACTCCACCATCCTGGAAGTCCATCTGCGTGTAGTTCGAAGCAGCAAGCGCTTCCGCAGTCGGCTCAACGGTGACTCGGTTGTAACGCGACAAGCCGGTACCAGCCGGGATGAGCTTACCGAGAATAACGTTCTCCTTCAGGCCAACGAGCGAATCAGACTTGCCGTTCATCGCTGCCTCAGTGAGAACCTTCGTCGTCTCCTGGAAGGATGCCGCCGACAGCCACGAGTCGGTTGCCAGCGACGCCTTCGTGATACCCATAAGCATCTGACGACCGGAAGCAGGTTGCCCGCCCTCGGCAGCGACCTTGCGGTTCTGCGCCAGGTAAGCCATACGGTCAACAAGCTCGCCGGGCATGAAAGTCGTATCACCGGGCTCAAGGATGGTAATTCGACGCAACATCTGGCGAACGATGACCTCAATGTGCTTCGCGTGGATACCGACGCCCTGATCGCGGTAGACCTTCTGGACCTCGTCAACAAGTTGCTTCTGCGCGACGGAGCGACCCATGATGCGAACGATTTCCTTCGGATCAAGCTGACCCTCAGTCAGAGGCTTGCCTGCCTCGACATGCTCGCCTTCAGCGACAAGAAGCTCCTGACGACGCGAGACCTCAATAACGTCATCTTCCTTCGCATCATCACGAGTAATGACGATGCGACGAACCGACGGATCCTCGTCATCAATGTGAACGCGACCAGCGGCCTCGCTCATCTTTGCTTCCATCTTCGGACTACGAGCCTCAAAGAGTTCCTGAACTCGTGGCAGACCCTGGGTAATATCAGCTGCAGATGCGGCGCCACCGGTGTGGAACGTACGCATCGTGAGCTGAGTACCGGGCTCACCAATCGACTGCGCGGCGATAATGCCAACTGCTTCACCAATATCAACCTGCTTGCCGGTAGCCAACGAGCGACCGTAGCAGGCAGCACAGGTGCCGACCTGCGATTCACAGGTGAGGACGGAACGGCAGGTGATCTCTTCAACGCCTGCTTGCGCAAGGGCGATGAGCTCATCGTCACCAAGATCGGTGCCTGCGGGCATGATGACCTCGCCGGCTTCGTTCACAGCATCGCGGGCAAGGTTACGCGCATATGCGGTGGTCTCAACCGTTTCGAGAGCCTCCCAAACGCCGTCGACCTTCTTCGCGATCTTGATCTTGACGCCCTGGCGGGTGCCACAATCCTCTTCACGAACGATGACGTCCTGCGAGACGTCAACCAGACGACGAGTCAGGTAGCCAGACTCTGCGGTACGAAGTGCCGTATCAGCAAGACCCTTACGAGCACCGTGCGTTGCGATGAAGTACTCGAGAACGGTCAAGCCTTCGCGGTAGTTCGCCTTGATCGGACGCTCAATGAGCTTCTGCTTCGGGTCGGACACCAGACCACGCATACCTGCGATCTGCTGGACCTGTGACCAGTTACCACGCGCGCCCGAGTTGACCATGCGGTACACGGTGTTGCGATCGTCGAAGTTACCGCGCATGTCGTCTGCAACCTTCTGGGTGCATTCGAGCCAAAGGTCAACGAGGTCCTTGTAGCGGTTTTCTTCGAGGATGAAGCCTGCGTCGAAGTCTTCCTGAATCTTGGCTGCGCGAGCCTCGTATTCAGCAAGAATTTCTTCCTTGCGCGGCGACGCCTGGATGTCGGAGAACGCGATCGTGATACCCGACCACGTCGACCAGTGGAAGCCGGCCGACTTCAGGGCATCGAGGCATTCTGCAACCAGAACGTTCGGGTAACGCTGGGTCAGGGTGTTGACGATCTGACCGAGCTGCTTCTTGCCGACGACCTCGTTCACGAACGGGTAGTCAACCGGTAGCTGCTCGTTGAAGATCGCGCGACCGAGGCTGGTTTCGAGCAGAACATCGTCGCCCGGTTCCCAACCTTCAGGTGCTTCCCAATCGGCCGGCGGAACGATGCCGTCGAAGCGAATGAGAGCCTTCGCGTTGAGGTCAAGCAGACCCATGTCGAACGCCATAATCGCTTCAGCGGCACTGGAGAACGACGGAACGATGGGGTTGCCGGCAGAATCCTTGGCAACTTCGATCGTCGAATCCGGTTCCGAAGTCAGGTGGAACAGGCCAATGATCATGTCCTGTGACGGCATCGCAACGGGGCGCCCGTCGGACGGCTTCAGAATGTTGTTCGTCGACAGCATGAGGATACGCGCTTCAGCCTGAGCCTCGGCACCCAGTGGCAGGTGGACTGCCATCTGGTCACCGTCGAAGTCAGCGTTGAACGCGCCACAGGCGAGCGGGTGCAGCTGAATGGCCTTACCTTCAATGAGCTGAGGCTCGAACGCCTGGATACCCAGACGGTGAAGGGTAGGTGCGCGGTTCAGTAGCACGGGGTGCTCGCGGATAACGTCGTCGAGGACGTCCCACACCTCGGGGCGCTGACGCTCGACCTTGCGCTTCGCTGCCTTGACGTTCTGCGCGTAGTTCTTCTCAACGAGGCGCTTCATGACGAAGGGCTTGAAGAGCTCGAGTGCCATCTGCTTGGGCAGACCACACTGGTGGAGCTTCAGCTGCGGGCCGACGACGATGACCGAACGGCCAGAGTAGTCGACGCGCTTACCGAGCAGGTTCTGACGGAAGCGACCCTGCTTGCCCTTGAGCATGTCAGAGATCGACTTCAGCGGGCGGTTGCCCGGGCCTGCAACGGGGCGACCACGGCGGCCGTTGTCGAAGAGCGCGTCTACAGATTCCTGCAGCATGCGCTTTTCGTTCGCGACGATGACGTCCGGCGCACCCAGTTCAAGCAGTCGCTTGAGTCGGGTGTTGCGGTTGATCACTCGACGGTACAGGTCGTTGAGGTCGGAGGTCGCGAAGCGGCCACCGTCCAGCTGAACCATCGGGCGCAGGTCCGGCGGAATAACCGGAATCTTGGTCAGGACCATCGATGCCGGCGAGTTGCCGGTCGCGATGAAGGCGTTGATGACCTTCAGGCGCTTGATGGCACGTGCTTTACGAGGCCCGGAGTCGGACGCAATGGTCTGACGGAGGGATTCGACTTCGGCTTCAAGATCGAAGGTTTCCAGGCGCTTCTGGATGGCAGCTGCGCCCATGTCGCCCTTGAAGTAGGTGCCGTAGCGGGCGACCATCGCGCGGTAGAGGCGCTCGTCACCGATCAGGGCACCGACCTTCAGGTTCGTGAAATTATCCCACACGACCTCAAGACCGTCGATGTCACCGTCGAAGCGCTTACGAAGGCGCGCCATGTCCTTCTCGGCGCTCTTGCGGAGCTTTTCGCGTTCCGCGGCGGAGGCGCCATCAGCTTCGAGAGCAGCGAGGTCAGCTTCGAGCTTCTCGGCTGCCTGGTTGATGGCGTCGTCACGGCGGTCTTCCATCTGCTTCTTCTGAACTTCGAGTTCAGCGCGCAGATCCATGAGGTCCTCGTCGCGGCCCTTTTCGTCGATTTCGGTGACCATGTATGCGGCGAAGTAAATGACCTTTTCGAGGTCCTTCGGAGCGAGGTTCAGCACGTAACCGAGGCGCGAGGGCACGCCCTTGAAGTACCAGATGTGGGTGACCGGTGCGGCGAGGTCGATGTGGCCCATGCGCTCGCGGCGAACCTTAGAGCGCGTGACCTCGACGCCACACTTTTCACACACGATGCCCTTGTAACGGACACGCTTGTATTTGCCACACGCACATTCCCAGTCGCGTGTGGGGCCGAAGATCTGTTCACCGAACAGGCCGTCGCGCTCAGGCTTGAGCGTGCGGTAGTTGATGGTCTCCGGCTTCTTGACTTCACCGTGTGACCACGAAGCGATGTCATCGCTTGTGGCCAGGGTGATCTTCAGGCTGTCGAACGTTTTGGCGTCCAGCAAAGTCATCTCTCCCTATCAGATCGCGTCGATGGTCGCCGCAGCGTTCGGACGGGCATCAAGTGTGATGCCGAGGTCTTCGCGCGCGTTGAAGTCTTCTTCCTGGTCACGCAGGTCAATGGCGTTGCCGGCTGCGTCGAGAGCTTCGACGTTCAGGCACAGCGAGCGCATTTCCTGGATGAGAACTCGGAAGGACTCGGGGATTCCGGGCTCAGGAATGTCTTCGCCCTTGACGATCGCTTCGTAGACCTTCACACGACCGGTCGTGTCATCCGACTTGATTGTGAGGAGTTCCTGGAGCGCGTAGGCTGCACCGTAAGCTTCGAGCGCCCACACTTCCATCTCACCGAAACGCTGGCCACCGAACTGGGCTTTACCGCCCAGTGGCTGCTGCGTGATCATCGAGTACGGGCCGGTTGAACGGGCGTGAATCTTGTCGTCAACCAGGTGGTGGAGCTTGAGCATGTAGGTGTAGCCCACTGCGATCGGATACGGGAACGGTTCACCGGAACGACCGTCGAACAGGCGGGCCTTGCCCTGCTCGTTCGTCAGACGGTTGCCGTCGCGGTTCGGGTTCACGTTACGCAGCAGGCCTGCAAGTTCGTCGGCTTCAAGACCGTCGAACACGGGGGTTGCCACGAGAGTCTCAGGTTCGGTGGTGATGCCGTCAGCCGGGAGGTGACGGGTCCACGCTTCGCCGGCCTCGACAGCCTTGGAAGCATCCCAGCCCTGGTGAGCGAGCCAGCCGAGGTGGTATTCGAGCACCTGGCCGACGTTCATACGACCGGGGACACCAAGCGGGTTGAGGATGATGTCAACCGGGGTTCCGTCTTCGAGGAACGGCATGTCCTCGACCGGCAGAATCTTGGAGACAACGCCCTTGTTACCGTGGCGGCCTGCCATCTTGTCACCAATGGTGATCTTGCGACGTTGGGCGACGTAGACGCGAACGGTCTGTCGAACGCCAGGGTTGAGTTCGTCTTCTTCGTCGTTGAATTCGCGGACGCCGATGACGATGCCTTCCTGGCCGTGAGGAACACGCAGGGAGGTATCGCGAACCTCGCGGGCTTTCTCACCGAAGATTGCGCGCAGAAGGCGTTCTTCGGAGGTGAGCTCAGTTTCACCCTTCGGGGTGACCTTGCCAACGAGAACGTCGCCAGCGGTAACCTCGGCACCAATGCGGATAATGCCACGTTCGTCTAGGTCAGCGAGTGACTCTTCGGAGACGTTCGGGATATCGCGGGTGATTTCTTCTTCGCCGAGCTTGGTTTCGCGGGCGTCGACCTCGTATTCCTCGATATGGATCGAGGTGAGGACGTCCTCTTCAACGACGCGACGCGACAGGATGATCGCGTCTTCGTAGTTGAGGCCTTCCCACGACATGTAGGCGACGAGCAGGTTCTTGCCGAGTGCGACTTCACCATTGTCGGTTGCCGGACCATCAGCCAAGACGGAGCCGGCCTCAACGCGGTCGCCTTCGTCGACGATGACACGCTGGTTGGTGCAGTTGCCCGGATTCGAACGTTCGAACTTTTCAAGACGGTAGGTGTCGCGACCGCCTTCGTCCGTGGAAACGATGATCATGTCTGCCGAAACTTCGGAAACAACACCAGCGTGGGTGGCGATGATCATTTCACCGGAGTCCTGTGCTGCACGACGTTCCATACCGGTACCGACCAGCGGCGCTTCGGTGGTCAGCAACGGCACTGCCTGACGCTGCATGTTCGCGCCCATGAGTGCGCGGTTTGCGTCGTCGTGCTCGAGGAACGGAATGAACGCTGCTGCAACAGACACCATCTGACGTGCGGACACGTCCATGTAGTCAACTCGGTCGCGCAGGATCAGTGTCGGGTCTTCGCCGGCGACACGGCAGAGGACATGGTCTTCTGCGAAAGTGCCGTCGTCGTTCAGACGGGACGAGGCCTGTGCAATGTAGTGACCGATTTCATCATCTGCGGTCAGGTATTCGACCTCGTCGGTGACCTTTCCGTTGCGAACAACGCGGTACGGGGTCTCAACGAAACCGAAGGGGTTAATGCGACCGAAGGTTGCGAGCGAGCCGATCAGACCAATGTTCGGGCCTTCAGGGGATTCGATCGGGCACATACGGCCGTAGTGCGACGGGTGGACGTCACGAACTTCCATGCCTGCGCGTTCACGGGACAGACCGCCGGGGCCAAGAGCCGACAAACGACGCTTGTGGGTCAGGCCCGCAAGCGGGTTGTTTTGATCCATGAACTGCGACAGCTGGGAGGTGCCGAAGAATTCCTTGATCGCTGCAACAACCGGGCGGATGTTGATCAGCGACTGAGGAGTAATCGAGTCGGCTTCCTGGGTCGTCATGCGTTCGCGGACGGTGCGTTCCATGCGGGACAGACCTGCGCGAACCTGCGCCTGAATGAGCTCGCCAACCGCGCGAATGCGACGGTTACCAAAGTGATCGATGTCGTCCGCTTCAACACGGAGTTCGACAACCTCGCCACCGTTACGGGTGCCGAGGAAGGTCTTCTCACCCTTGTGCAGAGCGAGCATGTACTTCACGGTTGCAACGACGTCATCAATGGAGAGAGTCGATGCCTTCGGATCTGCGTCGGTGCCGAGCTTCTTGTTGATCTTGTAGCGACCGACCTTTGCCAGGTCGTAGCGCTTCGAGTCGAAGTAGAAGTTGTTCAGCAGGGTGCGTGCCGATTCGACGTTTGCGGGCTCGCCGGGGCGGAGCTTGCGGTAGATGTCGACGAGGGCTTCTTCCTGGGTCTTGACGGTGTCTTTCTCGAGGGTCTCGAGGAGCACCGGGTATTCGGCAAACTCTTCACGAATCTCAGATTCGGTCATGCCGATTGCCTTGAGGAAGTGGGTGACAGGTTGCTTGCGCTTGCGGTCAATACGAACGCCAACAGAATCGCGCTTGTCGATTTCAAATTCGAGCCATGCGCCGCGACTAGGAATGACCTTTGCGCTGAACGTTTCACGGTCGGTGGAACGCTCGGAAACGCGCTCGAAGTAGACGCCCGGGGAACGGACGAGCTGCGAGACGACGACACGCTCAGTGCCATTGATGATGAAGGTGCCACGCGGGGTCATGAGCGGGAAATCGCCCATGAACACGGTCTGACGCTTGATCTCAAGGGTCTCGTTGTTCATGAACTCCGCGGTCACATACATCGGTGCAGAGTATGTGTAGTCCTTGGTCTTTGCTTCTTCGATCGAGTACTTCGGTCGTTCGAGCTGGCATTCCCTGAACGTAAGGGACATGGTCTTGCCCAAGTCCTCAATCGGCGAAACTTCTTCGAAGATTTCTTCAAGACCGGAGACGTCGGGGACGTCGTTACGGCCTTCCGCCTTAGCGGCTTCGACGCGAGCCTTCCACGCGTCGTTGCCCAGCAGCCAATCGAAGCTCTCGACCTGCAAACCCAGAAGGTTCGGGGCTTGAAGCGGTTCGGCGAGCTTAGCGAATGAGATGCGGTTCCTGGGCTGGTTGGCAGTGCTACTGGCAGCCAAAGGGGATCCTTCCCTGCATTTTCGGTGCGCACACACGCCTTCGCCCATTATCTGACTCCGTCCATCCCGCTCAGCGCCTGATACAGCGGGGTGGATACGGATCACCTCGGGCACAATAAGGCGCAAGTATCAATGATAGGGATTCGTGGCTCCTCACCTCAATATCTTTTGGCGTTTGTGCCGAGTTTCACGCAACTACCACGTTGGCGCGCCGATCGTGCGCTCGTCGCGGCGCTCACCGAGATGTACCTCATGGGCGTGTCCACGCGGAAAGTCGAGAAGGTGGCGGCCGAGCTGGGCGTGCACACTCGCCAGGAGCTGCTTGACCTTATCGAGCAGAAGAAAGGTCTCCGATAGAGCGGCGAGGATACCTGCGTCCCTAGTGTCGAGAGCGCGACAGCTGAGAATTCAAGCAGTTTCATGAGCGTTATCCATGAGGCTCTTCGGCGCCACGCCTTTAAATCAACCATGCAGTCGCGCACCAGTAAGCAAAAGCGGCGGCGGTCCCGTGTGGGAGCCGCCGCCGCTCAGATACGGTGAGAGCCAGTCGAAAGAAATCCTGCGCCCGCTCCAGCGCTCAATCGGCAGTTTCTTTGACGCCTACGATTGTCGGCCTATTCCCGGCGACGCCGAGCCAGCTTGCTGAAGACTGCAATGCCAGAGCCTACGAGCAATGCGAACGCAGCTGCCTTAAACAGATAGGGGATATTGCTGCCAGTAGCAGCCAGCTTGCCAGTAGGAGGCAACTTGGAGGCCGTCATCGTCTTGGCGGGCGCGGCAGAATCGCTTGCCGGCGCCTCTTTCCACTGGGCGTACAGCGTGGTGTCGGCGTCGAAGGTCACTTCTTGACCTGCGGCATACGACGTGCCGTTCCCGTCGGCCTGCGTGTTCCAACCGGTAAACTCTGCTTTGCCCTTGTTCAGCTCGCCATGGCCCGCAACAGTAACCGGAGCGCCCTTCATGAACGATGCCTCGTCGGGGGTTGCGCCTTCCCCACCGTTGGCATCGTAGGAAAGCTTATAGGGCACCTTTGCCGTGAGGGAGGCACTGCCCAACACCATGCGGTTGCCTTCTGCAGGAAACTCTGGATACCCGGGGAACTCATTACCACTACGGGTCGTGAGGTAGCTCTTTATGGGTTCATCGCCCGTCTTGGGAAGCTCAAAGCCAATCTCGTAGGTGACCGTGTAGGTCCCAGGGTTTGCGGTGATTTGGCTCGGGTCGACCGGATTCCCGTTCTCATCGACGGCAGTTATCTTGGTCCCGTGGGTGACAAAGGCACTCGATAGCTTGCCATAAGCCTTCGAGTTGTCCTTCCACAACTCGATCGGCATTACGTCGAATCCGGGCGCCTTCTCACCCCAGAGGTTTGTGCCGCGTCCCAACAGGTACGTGTCCCAGTCAACAACCTGGTCACGCTTGAGCTCGAGCACCTTGGGCTCAGCCAGTTTCCCCTGTATAGTGCCAGCCTCGTCAAGATCGGCCTCAGTGGTGAGAATTGGGCGAACGACTATTCGACGTGTAACGTATGTGGCACTTGCAGAATCTGCATCATTGCCATACACCTTTTTGACGCCTTTATACTCGATCATCATGTCAAACTCCCGGTCCCCGCTCGGAGAGGCATCCACGGTGAACTGGTACATGCCGTTCTTATCGGTGGTTGCTTGATAGACGGGGGCGACAGCGCCAGACTCTCTGTCCTCTTTTGACGTGGGATGGGGATACAGGCTAACCGCAGCCCCAGACAGGGCAGTATCGGTGCCATCAGGCCAGGTTGCGCTCACCGAACCGTAGATCGGTGCCTTGCCATTCGCCCCCGGCAGGAACCCTCCGGGAGTATATGCGGAGATTGTCGTTGGAACGGGGTCCGCTTCAGCCGGCTCGGCCACAGCCATGTCCGCTCCCCCTACCACGAGGCACAATGTGGTTACAAGAGCCAAAAGACCGCACCAAATGTCGGAACGCCTAACTGTTTCCATAAAACCGCCTCCAAAAGGATAGTGCTTGCCGCACATTTTAACTATATCCGTTCCTCATCAGTTCCTACTGGGTTTGCCCAATCTGCGAAGCACCAGGCCGCCACGCCTCTGCATTCTTCAAATAAGCCAGGTTTTCCGGACGAAAAAACGAGTCTGGCTAGGAGAGTTCGGCAAGTGAATCGGGAGCCTCAGCGCCCTCGGCGGATTCCTCTTCCTTCTCTTTCTTGCGCCTGGCAGCCGTGTAGCGGGCCACCTGGGTTGCGATCAGCAGCGAAATCACGATCGCAATCAAGAACAGGGTCATCCACCACGACCACTGGGGGCCGTCGACCGCGGGGCTTTGCGGGGTCGGGATAATTCGCTCGCCGGTCACCAACAGCCGATGGGAGTTGATGCCGTAGGGCGTGCAGGTGAGCAGGGTGGCCAGATCCTTGTCCTTTTCGCGGCCGAGCAGGGACGGGTCATTGGGTTTCACGACGTCGATTCTGGTGACGCGATAACCGAATGATTGGTCTTGAACCTCGAAGAAGAACTCGTCGCCGATCTCCAGATCGGTCAGCCGGTCGAACATGGTGGAAGTCGGCAGGCCGGTGTGAGCTGTGATGACCGTGTGTCGGTCGACACCGCCGACCGGCAGGTCGGAGCCGAACATGTGGCCGGCACCGGCATTCAAGGTGTCATGGTCGGTGCCGTGCCGTATCGGCAGCTTGACCTGGATCTTGGGGATCTTGACGACGCCGATGATGCCGCTCGGCTGGTCGAGCACATTCAGGTATTCCTGGTATTCGGGCGAGTCGGGGGCCACGTTGCCCAGGTACGGGTCGAGCACCGGGAAGCCCGTGTGGGTGTCATTGTATTCCCTGGCACGCTTGATGTAGGAGTCTTTCAATTCCTGCGACTGCTTGTTCACGTGGTTCTCGTAGGCGCGGCTGACCAGTTTGGCCTGGTGGTTGTTCCAGACCGTGGAGGTGATCGGGTATGCCAGGCACAACACTCCGAGCAGAATGAAAATCAGCGGCAGGAAACGTTTACGGGCCTCTTTTTTTCGCTGAACCACCTCGTCGTCTGCTTCGTTGTGGTCTTCTTCGCTTTGAGAGGGTTCGGCCGATTCGGTAGCTCCCCTTGCTGCGTGGTATTCGGATTCGGGCTGACCTTCGGCCATCTCGTCCCACCAAGAAGCACGCTCCGGGCCTTCGTGGTCCTCGAAACTGTTGGTATCTCGAGAATCAGTCATTTTTCCTACCGATCTATCTAAACCATCTGTTAACGGGTGCGCGAAACTGAGCAGACGCAAGGTTTATGCACCCAATAGTGCGAAAACCCGCGTTAAACAGCTTGTGGGGCCGACCCGGCTCGGGCCAGCCCCACAAGTTTATTTAGCTGTAGCTAGTCATCAACAGACAAGCTTAGGCATTCTCGCGACGACGCGAACGCATGTGCATCGTGGTGCCACCAGCCACCAGGCCAGCGCCTAGCAGAGCGAAGATGCCAACACCGATGGCGCCGGTCTTCGGCAGGTTGAACCAGTTGCCGGAATCGGCCTTCTTCACGTTCTCGATGTTCATCGAGAACGCATCGTAGGTCCAGGTGTTTGCCTCAACGGCTACACATTCGTCCCTGGTTGTCTTGGTGGTATCGGAGCAGGTGCCTTTGGCAGAGCGCGCAACGGTAATCTCAACCGCCTTGCCAGGCAGCACGTAGTCGTTGCTGGGAGCAGCAGTCTCGACAGCCCAGAACTTTGCGCCAACCTTGAACTTCTTGGTGGAATCAGTTTTACCATTACCGTTCGTGGTTAGTTCACCGATCTTAGACGCGCCAGCGCACTCAGTAGCATCGCCCGGCTTAGCGGCGCACTTGTTCGCATCGGCTTCGTCAGCAAAGAACATGAACTTAGCGTTAGCCAGCTTGGTGGTATTGTCCTTAGCGTCAACCTTCACGATTTCGAACTTGCCGAACTCGGTGCCCTCATCGCCGTTACCACCAGGAACGATCGGCGGGTTATCGCCGGTGTTGTTTCCAGGGATGAAGCCTGATTTGTTGTTGATGCTGTCAGGAAGATTATCTGCAAGTTTGAACTCGATCGCGACCGATACCTTCTTAGTCCCGGTGGAATCGAAGATCTTCTTAAGACCGACTTCAGTGAACTTCACGATTACACGCTTGCGACCCTTTTCAAGATTCGCAGCACTATCTAGAGCTTCCACAGTGTAATCAGTGCCTTTAATTAGAGCATCATTGACATTATCTACTGTAACTGCCGTTACTGCAGCCTCGGTAATGCTTGCGTAAGCTGCGATTTCGGCATCATCAAAGATGGCGTAGCCCTTGTAATTAGCAGCAGTCAGCGGCGTCGTGTTCGAGGTTGTTTCAAAGTTAGCGGTAATCGTGTACTTGATGGTGTCACCAGGGCCGACGAAGCTGTCCTGCTTAGCGTCCTTGGTAACGCTGTCCTTCTGATCTTTGTTCTTCGGGAAAACGTTGACATTGTAGTTGTAGGTAGCGGCTGCAGAGTTCTTACCAGTGATCTGCGGGATAGTTATAAAGAACGGGTCCGCAGAGGAGTAGCCGGCAGGTGTGGTGGTTTCAACCACGCGGTAAAGGCCGATAGCCAGACCATCGAATTTCAGAACCTTATTGGTATCCGAGGTCTTCTGCTCTGGACTTGCGGAGCCCAGGTCGTAAAGATCCGTGTTGCTCGAGTTTTTGTTCAGACCCTCAACAACCTTGGAGATTTTGTTCCAGTCTTCGATATTCTTCAGATCAACGGGCTCTTTAGCGCCGTTGACCAAGACCTTAGTAACAGGAGTGACGGTGAAGCCTGCGCCAGCAACGTAGCTATCATCTGGCACTTCTTCAGGTGTCATTGTGTACTGGTCTTTACCAGCAGGCGCGGTGCCGTCCTTCATCTTGTAAATGCTGATGGAGCCCTTCTGGTTCGCGTTTGCCGCGTCCCAAGGGGCGCCCGTAGCTGCGTTGGCCGTGGCCGCCGCACCCATGCCGCCGACTAGCGTCAGCGCGAAAGCTGCTGCTAACAGCTTGCGGAATGACTTTTTCTTAGCCATTTTCTTTCCTTTCAATGTCATTTTGACATCGGTTGATGTCCTTGCTGCCCGAAGTTTCGGGCCAGGCATCTTCCGATGCCCCTACTATGTCCAGGATTCGAATTGCTGGTTATCTCGTCCCAACTTGTGCGTGTCGGATCTCTCCAGCAGGCACAAGATGAGTTATTTGGCTTTCCAGCGATCGGCCAGTTTCAGCTGTCCTACCGGCGGACCCCATTTAAGCCCTGGACTCTCCACGTCTAGTCCGATACAGGTAGCCACCCCCTGCCAAAGCAACTATCAACAGCGCCGCGTAACCCGCGACGTAGTTGAGGCTAAACACGCCCGTCTTGGGCAGTACAGCCTCGACAACATGAACCGTGATCGGCTTACGCACCCAGTTGACACCCTCAATGGGCGTGCCGTCGCCACTCACCGTGCCGTCGTCATTCAGTGTGAAGCCCTCGCCCACTGCGTAGACGTAACACTTGTACGTGCCAACCTGGGCGTCGTTTGCGTTGCCGTCAATCTTCGCGACAGTACGCGCCTTGTAGCCGTCCAGACCGATCTGGTCGGCGTTAGGCGTTTCGACGCCGAACTTGGTGTCGCTGATCCCCACCGAAGGCTGGCCGTTTTGATCGGAAGGTAGGCCGTCAACGGAGCCGTCAGAGGCCTGGGACGGGGCGCAAAGCGTCTGAACGTTGATCTTCGAGGGATTCCCGTGAGAGAAAGCCTCAACGTTCATCGGCCTGAACATCGGCGAACCCTTAACGATCGTCTCCTCGTCGGGCATAACGTTCAGCTCCAACGCCTGCTTGATGTTAAGCAGGAACGTGCGCTCGCCAAGCCAGTTCTCGTCGACATGAGTGGTCTTGTTCAGCGACTTGTTCGGGCTGAACTGCGTGGTGTTGCGATCTGTGTTGCCGGTGGCGTCGGTGAAGTTCACGTGGCACATGTATGTCCCCGCCGACTTACCCTCCGTGCCGACAGTCAGTTGCCACGGGTCGTTAACCACGTCGGTTGCTGGCTCGAACACGCCGCTGTCGTTGAGCCTGCCCTGCTGGCCGGTCAAGGTCAGCGTCTGGCCACCAACGTCCTCAGTGTATTCGATGCCTTGGTGGAAAACCTTCCTGGGTTTATTGGCAGTTCCGCCGTCACCCACAACGGGCGCGCAGAATGTGGCGCTAGTCAGGTCAGTGTCCGTCGCGCTATGGCCAGTTATCGCAACCGGGTAGCTACCCTTGCCGTCGTTGTCTTTGACATAGACGTTGTTGATAACTGTGTCGGCAGCAACCTGGCCGTTCTCGCCAAGGTAAACCTCTTGATCGTTTATCCCGTCGATATTCGGAGGCGTGGCGTCCTCAACCGTCACCGTTATCGGTAGCTTGGCGACCTTCACCACGGTGCCGTCCTGGTAGGTCCAGCGAGCAACCATCTTGTATTCGCCGACGTTATTCAGCTGACCCTTGAACACGACATCGGTTAGGTTGCCGCGGGCGTCGCGCACTTCCTCTAGCGAGAGCACCGGATATTTATTCAGCTCGGCCGCATCAGCCGGTGGCGTCTCGTATTCCAGCGTGAACCCGCTACCCTTCTTCATGTTGGCCGTGACGCCATTCATGCCAAACAGGGAGTACGACTTGTGCCCGTCTTTCGAGTTGATCGGCTTGCCAACGTAGTTGGTCTCGGTCTCCAACAAGGTGCCTGCTTCACCGGTTATTGTCTGCGCGGTAAGAACGGTCTCGTTGTTGGCGACCGTCATGTTGTACCTGGCGGTGACAGTTGCGGTCTTGCCGTCATTGTTGCGGACGGTCAACTCGACGTCAACCCAGGTTTGTTGTTCTTTAGTCGGCGTGCCGATGAAGTAGTAGCCGTACTTCTTACACGGCTCGCCTTCGCCACCTGGGATCTCGCATCTAGTGCCGAAACTGACGCCTTCGGGTAGCTGAGCAGGGTTCACCACTCTCATGGAGTCGAGCTTCTGGTCGGTGCCATCGGAGTTCTTGCCCAGGGTGTATTCAAGCGGGCCCCACGTCACCGGGTTGTTTACCGTGCCGTAGAAATCGGCAGGTTTAAGCGTCGGCTTTGCAGCGGGCTCGGCCAGTACCTCAATGTTCATGATGAACGAGATCTCTTCGTGCTCGCCGTGGTCGGACGAGTTGGTGCTGGTCGCCGTCACCTTGTACTGGTAGACGCCCAGCGTGGCATCACCCGCGACCGTGCCGTCCAGCTTGATAATGCGCTTATTGCACGTCGCCGGATCGCCAGTGGCAAGCAAAGCATCGCCCTCATCGGTGAGACACTTGCCGTTGTTAGCTTCACCGAGGTTCACGCCTTTAGGACGGTTGTCGCCCATCGGCTCGAACTTCTTGATCTGGTATGCCGCCTCGCCAGCCTTAGGCCCAGCCAAGAACTTCAGGTCGAAGTTATCTCCGCGATGCACACGATAGGTGTCACCCTGCTTCCAGACGGTGGTGCCCGAAGCAGGCTGCTCCCCATCCATAGCCGGTGAGAAAGCGCCTTCGCCGGTCCAGGCTGTAATGACGGGATCTTTCAGGTCGACGTCAGGAAGAACCTCGATGCGCCAAGGCTCGGGAAGCGTTATGCGACTATTGGGAGTGCCAAAGGCGAATTGCGGCTCGTCAATGACGTCGACCTGCAGGTCGTGGATGCCGAGCGGAGCGCCGTAGCGCAGGCGACCCGTGGGCTTATTAGCCGCGCTATGCGGATTGAAGTTGGCGGGTTTGCCGTTCCATTCGTCAGGTAGCGATTCCTCAAGATTCTTGTCGTAATTCTGGGCCTCGAAGCCTGCTCTACCACGAGTGTTTCGGTACTTATCCATGAAACTGCCCTTGGAATAGATCGGCACGCCGTCCTCGGCGTCTGTGGAGATCACACAGCCGACGCGTTCGCTGGGCAGGTTATTGTTATCGCCGTTGTACATAACCGTGACGATGTCGAGGCCAAGCTCACGCCAGAGCTTTTCCTGCTCGTATTTCGGAATGAACTTTAACTTCTGGTTGTTGTAGCCATTAGAAATGGTGCCAGCATAGTTGGTTCCGTTGTGGTAACGGAATATGTACTTGCAGAAGCTGCCTTTTGCATTCCAGTCGACAAGACTATCCGTCTTAAATACCTTATTTTGGGCGTCCCACGTCCAATCGGAGGTGTCCCACTGCTTCGAGGCCCAGTCGCCACCTTCGGTCTTGTCAGTGGATTTCGTGTTGAAGTCCTTGGTGTTGTACTGTCCGACAATCCAACGCCCGTCAAAGCCGACCGGCTCGCCCCAGTGGAACTGGTGCGGACGCGGGTTCGACCAGTTCTCGTTGTAGAACCTGCGGGCGTTGTAGGGAACCAACACAGCCTGTTTGGTCTGGGCCTTGGGTAAAGCACGCTCAGAGTTAACGCCCTTGTGGATCACCTCGTTGCCGTTTGAATCCAGCACGGGGTTGCCGTTCTTGTCCAGCACCTTCGTTTCGGACATCCACTCGCGACTGAGGTAGTCGCCGGCCTTCTGGGTCTGGTAGTCGAAGGTGAGCACCTGAACACCGACGTTCAGCTCGGACTTGTTTGGAGGAGTAACACAACCATCAGGTGTATTGAGTTTGCCGGTGATCTGGTCTACAGGAATACTGCCGTCATCATTCCTTTGCATCTTGGGGCTGCACAGGACGATGTCTTTGTTCGGCATCTTCTCGCCACCGGGACGAACCAGGAAGTAGCCGGGATCCTTGTTTGTACCGACCTCGTTTTCCCAACGTTTCTTATCACCTTGTAAGCCTCCCCAGACAGTCTTATTACTCCACCAGGTGCGGGAGTCGTCTGACCCGCCACCTGGCTGGTTTCCCCAGACAAGTGTCGGCCAACGCTCGCCCGTGTTTCCGGAGACAGCATCGTAGTATTTGCCGTTGCCACGCACGCGCCAAACTATGTCATTAAAACCATCGACTGGCTTGCCGGTGACTTTGTTGTAGAACTGCCATGCACCGTAGTCAATGTTCGAGCTACCACCGGCAGCCGATGAAAAGTCTCCCTTGGTTTGGACGCTGTTCTTCAACTTGCCGTCACTGTTCCACACGATCAACTGGCCGGAACTCTGGCTACCGCCCTTAGTACGATCACTTAATACGCTGCCGGGCTGGTAGTCTTTGCCGTCGCGCACCTCCACGCGAATCGGGCCGTTACGGTAAGCCTCTTTAGTGCCCGCAACAGCATTTTCCGTAGCAAGGGCACCACTGTTAAGGCTGCGGCGATACGGGGTCAGATAGACCGGCGTACCATACGGGGCCCCGTAGAGCTGCTGGCAAGAACCCTCGCCGGTGCCCTCCGTGCAGGGGATGTGGCAAAACGAGCTGTTATTCTTGTCTTGATCTCGATTCGCTTCACCATTAGTGTTCAGTTCGCCGACGGTCGGGTTCTCCACGCAGTTTGTTTCGAAGTCGGCTTCGGTAAGCGATTTTCCGGCATCTGCCGTTTCGGCATCGGTGCCTTTTTTGTTGTATCCGTTCTTATAGAAACCACCGTATTTAATGCGATTGAACTGAGTGTAGGTGTCGGGATCCGGTATTATCTCCGTCGCGTAATCGGCATTTTGCTTTGGCGTGTAGCCCAGGTGAATCTCGGTATAGGGCAGGACAATCTCCGGCTGATCCCACTCCCAGCCGTCACCCAGCGCCGACCCGCCGGTGGTTTCACACTGTTTCTGGGAAAGCACCCTCATCGAGTCGGTGTCTAGCTTCGTGTCACCCCGCGCCAGCGTCAACGCGCCGCGCCCGGTGTTCGCCTCGTTAGCGCGGATACCGTCCAGCTCTGCCTCAGTGAAAGTCACCTGCTGTGAGCAAATGCCGTCACCATCGCAAGACGCCGTGATCTGCTTGGAGATCTCGGTGCCGTCGCCGTTGGGCTTAAACGTGAGCGTGTAACTGGTGCCCTTGTGCAGGCCCTTTAGAGTCACGGAAACATCGCCGGCGGTCTTGCCGTCTTCGCCACACGGCTTGCTGACCGCATCGATGAACGGCTCAAGAACCGTGAACGGACGCTGATCGACGACCTCATCGCGCGGGATGGTCATGCCCTTGAGCGGGTAGTTAGTGCCTACGTCTATCGGCTTAGTAACATCAAAATCCTGCTTAGCTTTAGTGTGCACCAACCGCATCAGATAATTGCCCGCAGCAAGGTCGACCGGCACATTCCACTCGCCCATTGACTTGTGGGCGAACTGGTCTTCAATGACTTCAACTACGCCGTTGGCATTCTTCTTGGTGTCGGGGCGAATCTGCGAATCGACCTCGCGGCAGGTTGGCTTGCCTTCAGTCAGCTTCAGTTTGCCGTCGGCATCTGCATCGCACAGCTCGACGCGGTGCGTGCCCTCATCGGCGTCACGCGACTCGCCCAAATCGAGATAGCTGGTGTACACCTTCTGGCCAGGCAGTGCGGTGTAGCTGGCTTCGCCCTCCTGAGACTTGCCGTAAGCGTCGTCGCGGGCCTGCCGCGCTTTATCGTTCTCGGCGGCCTCGTCAGAACCCTTAGTTATATTGCCCGTGTAGGTGAAAACCTTGGAATCGGTGACCCGCAGTGGCGCGATATTGATGACGTCGTACTCAGTCTGGCCCTTTGAATTGCCCAAAGCATCCTTCTGCGGCTCGCGCTTGGAGACCAGCGCCATCTGGTAATCGCCGGTCGGGAATCCCTCCGGCACTTGCATCTTCATCAGGCCATTATTTTTGGTAGCCACATCCTCGGAGGTGACCCAACCCTCTTCGTTGGCGAAATACCAAGACCCTCGCTCTGAAGCAATGGAATCCCAGGAGGAACCACGCGGCACGGCGACCAAACGGTAGCTGAAGCCAGGCATCGGCACCCTGATATTCGCCCAGATAGTCTTAGCGTCTTTGCTCTCCTGCTCATCAATGGTGCTCTCGTTTGCCAGCACCGACTCGGTGGAGTGCCGCGAATAATCCACCTCGGGCAGGGTTGGGATCAGACCCAGATCGAGACCAGTTCCAGCCAACTGGTAGTTATTCTGACCCACAGCCTGCGCAACCTCCCAAACCAGGAGGTCGGGCAGACAGTAGCCTGTGCGGAACTCACAGGCGCCATCGACTGAAGAAACACCAGTGCCAAACGGGGCGCCTGCGTTACCATAAGCTGGGCGGATCGTGCCATACCAGCCATTGGCACCAACCGCGGCGAAACCTTCGGGCAAACCACTGCCCGAAGAACTTGCCTTCAGGATGCGGCTCTTATTTTCAGGCTTCAGCAGCTCGTTATAAAGCCCTTCCGACTTGGCTTTTTCGGTGCCAGCATCCTCAGCCTGCGGGCGACGATCCTTGTTAATCAATGCCTTGATATCGGCCTCTGCCTCTTCATAGTTCGCTGGCGGCTCGATGGTCACCATGAACTTGGCAGGCGAAGCACCCGCCGAAATCGGGCGGTTATGAACTTCGGATACATCGTCCCAGCCGATGCAGAACGCGCCGTCCATATCGGGGTTAAAGGACAAAAAGAGTTGGTCTGAGCCCGACCTTTCGGCTT
>NZ_JAQEVQ010000015.1:0-45806 GCF_027694595.1 Pauljensenia sp. OF14-1SRA
GCCCATAAATCGAGAGATTCACACACACATTTTGTCGTTTAACCCTAGCTTTTGCTATCGCAAACTGTCAAAATAAAATCCAGAAGACACTCAGAATTCTCTAAATATTTTGCCAGATTTGGCAGTTACTTATAGATAGTCGTTTTGACACGTCGGTTTTAGAGAGCCTGTTTAGCCAAAGAACAGTTCTCTAAAGTATGAGTAAAGGAGAGAACTGAGTGTCTAAACCTTCACGAATCGTGGGGCTTGATGTAGCGCGCTCACTCGCGATCATCGGAATGATAGTTATCCACATGGCCTCGCTACTTTGGAGTACCAAAGTAATACTCTCTGGCCTACCCGCATCATTATTTGCCGTCATCGCCGGCGCGACGATGATGATTATCGGACGAAACTACACCAGCACCACTTTCTTGCGGCTGATAGCCCGAGGCGCTTTAATCATCCTCATCGGCCTGGCACTACTGCCCGTGGGTGGACAAATTCAAGTGGTTCTCATCGTAATGGGCCTAGTAATGATCCTAGTTTCCTGGATGCCCGCATTGGGAACATGGTGGAGGCTCGGTCTATTTATTGCCGCCACAATCGCCGCAACAATCGTTTACGCCCCCATCGAACTGCCACAGATTTATCCGCTATTGGCATGGATTGCATACTTCATCGGCGGCATGCTTCTTTTCGATGTGTACCTGCGCGGCCGACTACAACGCGATGCTGGATCGAATACCAGCACTAACACTCGACTGAGCTGGATCGTAACCGCTATCAGCGTTGTCATCGCTGGTATCGGCACCTACTTCCGATTTGACCCAAACATTCCCAGCTGGCTCAGCTTTACCGGTCACACCGGCGTCGTAGGCGAAATTATCCTCGCCGTTGCCGTTGCAGCCGTAGTGATTCACCTGTGCCTGATTGTAGGAGACCACTCTCGGATCGTGGCCTATCCTTTCGCGGCCATGGGAACAATGTCGCTCACCATTTACATTCTGCACATTCTTACCGCTTTCTACTGGCAGCAAAACGTCGCGTTGCATTCGACTGTGTCAGCAACCGGTTTCATCGTGTTTTTCCTCGTCGCAGCCAGCCTTTGGAAGAAGTTTGTAGGACAGGGGCCCGCTGAGAAACTCGTTGCCACCACAATCAAGGCCATTGTTCCTTCTAAGAAAGGGAATTAACCGTGAAAAAATCATATTTTTCGGTCGCTGCCATTGTCAGCGCCACCCTGCTCATGACTGCCACCCCGGCTCTCGCACTCGAATATGGCGAGCCGGCGCCAGAAAATGCGGAAAGCAGTTCCGTTGCTGCGCTCAAAATGGGAAAAATTGGCAGCTTTGGTGACTGCACGGGCACACTCGTTGCCGACCAGTGGGTACTCACAGCCCGCCACTGTCTAGAGTCAGTCAACAATGAAGGCACTCAGGCACGCATCGCTGGAAAGGTCTACAATGCTGATTCCTGGGCTCTTTCACCCACATCTGACGCGGGGTTACTTCACCTGACTGAGAAAGTCACTAACGCCACCCCCGCAAAAATCTCCCACGATATTCCAACACCGGGACAGACAGGAACTCTTTACGGTTGGAGTAGCAGCTCGTCAATGGCACGATCTGGACAGCTACCAATGGCCAAAATGGTTGTCAAAGAACTACTAGGTGGTGCACCTTCCGGTTCTAACACGCCGAGTGCTCCCGAAACCCCTTCCGATTCCAAGGCACCTACCGGCGCTGATGCATCTACAGAGACTGTCCCACCACAGGCTCTACAGTCAGAACCTGGAATGTCGCAATCCGGCCAAACCGAGTCTAATCCTGAGGGAATGAAAGAGGCCCCAGCCGACAACTCCATACAGCCTAGGATCGAAACCTCTATCTTGGATGTGCAGTCAGTTTCTAGAGCTGGCATGCAGGGCGGTGACTCTGGTGGCCCGTTCTTTGTCGACGGAAAGCTTGCGGGACTTGCTACCGCCGCTGGAACTGCCAATGGGGACCCGGACCTGCCCTCCCCTAGTGCTGCAATCACCACAGTTGCAGGCACCGCCGAATGGATCGACAACATTATCTCTGGCCACGACACCCAAAGCGTTCTAACTGCAGAAAACACTCCTGCACCGCCGAAGAACATTCAAACCAGCGGCGATAACATTTGGGGCTACCTTGCGATCGCACTCGTAGGCATTGCTGGTGGAGCAATCGGCTCACGTATCCGCAATGCGCGCCAGTAAGGATTCCCACTGGACTGTCTAGCGAATAGCGTTTCGCCCTTTGAAGCCGCCTCCCAGAAAACACTGGGAGGCGGCTTCAAACATTAGCTCTTTTACAGTCATGTGCCCCGTATCTGCCCCTTGCCTACTGAGGTTTACAACCGATCAGCATTTTTGAACCTACCGGGACCGTAGAAAGCCATTTGCCGCTCACCCCACCAAGCGAGGAACTCCTCTGCGGTTTCACCATTGTGCTCGCAGTCGAAAGCACAATCGAATGATGCGATGATTCCCCCACTTGCCTCGGCAAGCGCCGCAGCGGCCAGCCCATAACCTGTCGAAGCCACAGCGGGGTCACCAAAGTTCCTGTATTCAAACCAGTAATGGTCTTGCTCCAGCACCTTTGCAAGCCGATCAGGAGGAAGCAGATCCTCAAATTCTTCCACTATGTCCCACAAGCCAAGATGTTCTGGCTTCGACTCGAATGGGTAAACCAAGTCCTCCTCACACAAACAAACGGACACTCTCTTGCCGGGCAGTATGCCACGAGACTCCCAGTTTGGGTGCGACCGTCTGACACGCGTCTTGAATCGACAACCCCTCGGCAAGGATCCGATCCTCCACCAACCGGACAACCCGGTCCTTCGCTTCCTGATCAAATTTCTTCGGCATAATCCAGATTTTCCCATCCACTTAAACGGAAGAAAACCTGGGGCACTTCACGGCTGTGTGAGAACAGGTACAAGCCGAACTCGCCAGGCGCGCAGGTAAAGGTAAAGCCAACGCGCATCCGTTCGCAGGCAAAATCATTTGCGCTAATTGTGTGTGTGGGGGGGGGGGGAGTTTTCGGCCGTAAAATCTGGCATTCAGCCAGCAAATACCGCCGCTACATCTGGCGGTGTAACAACAAATACAAGCCCGGCTACCACTGCACAACCCCACACGTCACCGAGCAACAAATCAAAGACGCCTTCGTCCAAGCCCTCACCGAACGAGTCAACAGTGACACTGCGCTCGATGATGCGATGCAGATACTCGACGACACCGTCTACAACACGACAGAACTCGAAAAGCGCCAGACTGAGATCGCTACGCGGATGGAAGAAGCCGTAGCATTAATGAACCAACTCATCATCGAAAACGCCAACACCGCGCACGACCCTGACGAATACGATGAACGTTGGCAACAGCTCAAGCAGCGCTACCAACAGCAAGAACAAGAACACCACACGATCAGCGACCAGATAACCGATCTCACCACTCGCCGAGCACAAGCCAAAGCAACCCGCGATTACCTAGCCACCCAACCACCACTCGAATACAGTGACCAAGCGTGGAACACCCTTGTACAGAAAGCGCTTGTAAATAGTGGTTGCGATATAGAGGTATGCCTTAACGGCATGCCCTAATCACCGTCGACAGGCAGTGAGCAGTTCATGCAATGCTCTTTGGCTGTGACGCTTCAGATGCGTTGGGTGAATTAAATAATTAGACTTCGGGGCGTGGATGAACTGATATGGGGGCTTACAGCAGGCCAGTGGAGCGCGATAGCTGCAGTTGGAAGCGTAATCGCAGCTTTGGGATCTTTGCTCACTGCTTTAGTGACTAGGAGTGTTGCGAAGAAAAACTTTCATCTCACTCGAAGAATCCATAGGGAAAGCGGACCTCTCCCAATTCTCACTGTATGGCGTGAACGTAGCACAAAAGATAATTCACACGTATTAATTGCTCGAGTGGAGAATGTGGGAAGAACTGCCTGTGAGGTTTCGCCTCCAGTCATTGATCAGCTTCGTAACGGACGGCCTGTAGTTGTGGATCCCTACGTCAAATTCACCGAGTCGAACAAAAGAGTGAAGATTGCTCCGTCTGAACATATTGACTGGTCGCTTGATGTAGGGCAGCTAACGGATGAGCAACGGCGACGAATCGTGTGGATACATGTAGATACCAGAGCGTCAGGCGGCGGGGCGTTACGAGAGAAAGTCCTTTTAGGTGACTCTCATTGCATAAAAGATAGAATTCGTCTTCTTTTGAGCTAACGCGGCAATCTTTTCGTAGAGTCGACTCGATAATCATTCTGCACTTTGGGAATCCGCTAGTTCCTTAAGAAGTTTAGAATCCTCGAGTGGGATCGTGAATACCGATTGTGGGCAGCAACGTTGTATTGCAGGAGTCGCTTTTGTTAAGGCCGAGTAGTCTTGTCTGTCGCGTTTGATCAAGTACCAAGGAGTTCCAGGAGGGCACCTTCTGCTTAATTTTTCAAGATAGGGCAGATCAACTTTGCCGAAACCGAAACCGTAGAACACCACACCGGAGACATCTCCAAAGTCCAGCGCGTCTAAAGCATTCAGATTTAGCACTTTACGTGAGGCTTCATGAAAGTCGTACACTAGATCGTTTCCAGCTCCATACGCATAATCAGCTTCTTGCCTAGCCGGTTCGCCGTGACCAAATCTAAAGTCAGCAAGATCGCCTTGTTCACATCCGTGAAGATGAACGATCTCGTTACTTGGCACACCGTAAGTCTTCTCTAGCGTGCGCGTGTAGTTGAAGGTGAGGAATTTTCTTGGCATAACCGAAAACAAGCTACTAAACGAGGGGTGCGCTGCTGCAAATTTTGTGGAAAGCTCAGAATTTACCCATTCGTGGAACAGTGGAAAAATCTCCATCAGCGTATGCTTGATCCAGCCAGAATGATCTTCAATTCGAGCTGTGTTTTGCCAGTAGTCGGGATCCCCATCTCGATCAGTCGCGTCAAAGTCATCGAAAATAGTTTCAAATTCTAGGACTCCTAGACTCGTCTCCAGATCGTTCCACCCATCAGCCGTACCGCAAGTAGACATTATTCTGCACAAGAACTTTGTGGCAATCTCTTCCGAATAGTCTTCATCTCCTTTGGGTAAAATTCTCGGGCTTAGTTCGTCCGACCTAATCCAGCAATTAACGTGGTCGTCTGAACAAGGAGGTAGCTCTTGTCTGCTATGAAGCCAATCTCGAAAGTCTTGATAACGCGAAGGAATATGATGTTGAAGATCAAAACCGTTGCCGATTACCCAGAGTAAAGTCACCTAATTCTCCAAAGCCGCGAGCCAGCCCAACAGGTGAAGCAGGCACCCAAGAATCATTCTTGCACCCAAAACCCTGCTTGTATCAAAATGAGCGTCTAAACATCAAAGAAGCTGAGCCCCGCGATTTTTTCGTGGAACTTCTCCAGCCGGTTGTGCCGAGCACGCTCCCCCAACGTCGGATCCGACAAAATCTGTTCCAGCTCCGCCTTCAAATCATTCAGGAACAGCGGCTCAATCACCCGATGAATATTCTCCGGCGACGTGTAGTGCATGCCCCCTTCGCGACGAGTGTCCGGGTTCAAAGTCGACTCGAACACGCCACCAAAAACTGTGGCGAAATCTGCGACCAATCCGTGTTATCCGACACCTCTTCAAGCAAGAAATCTACAATCTCCTGCGTAAGGCCCGGCACCTCCACGTCAGCCTCAAATAAACCGCCATTAACATATGGAAAAGCCTTCAACGACTCCGAAGCATACGGATCACGCTCAGCATCTGGCGTCCTTAAGTAAGCAAATAACTCCTTCAATGCTAGCCGAGCGCGATCTGCAGGCATCGGCTTCAAATACCGATAGAACGAGTCCTTGCGGAACAATCCGGCGTCCTCGGCAAACAATAAAAACACCAGCCGCACACACAAGACGTTCAACGAATGCTGAGACTGCGGCGAATCCGGGTCAATATACTGCTCGCGCACCATGTCATAAAGCTTGCCGATACGGGCACCAGCATCCAGCGAAACCTTCTCTTCACGGCGGCGGCGTTGCATTTGCGGATCAACGAGGAAATCTAAAAGATGAAGCTGTTCAGGCAACTCATCTAGTGTGAACGACACGTATGTTTGCGCCGGATCATCAGTGTCCAGGTCATGAATGCGGAACTCGTTGAAGTCGCAAACAATGATCGTGTCCGGTCGCTCCGAGTTACGCAGCGAATCTGTGTAGCGTTTTGCTTGCTCAAAAGGCGTTACCAGGGTGTTCTGACGCTTCTCGGGCCTATCAAGATCTACGCCATAGAGATTTCTGCTCAATAATGGTCTTCGCATCGCGAATCGTCACGTCAATAAAACCGCGAGCAGTAGTCGAGTTTTCAAAACGGACGTTAGTGGTGACGTCTTCCATTCCAACAACATCGCGAAGTAGCTCAAGCCAAAAGGATGCCGTATCGCCCTTCTCGTAGCCACGCCCCTTCCATCTTCCAGCGAAAGTCTTGGCCCTCGCCTTGCGCTACAACTCCGCTTGTCGGATCACGATCCTCTCCCTCAATCACCACAAGTTTCAATAACCAGCCAACAAAACCGGTTGCCTTCTAAAACTACCGGGTTTTTCTCGTTAAAGGGACTTCCACACGGAACCGGCAACTTAACTAGCAAACACATCATTTGAGGAACTAAAAGCACCAGCCAGTAATACGCGCCTTGTAAACCTAGCCTCGCAATCGCGCCTATTTTCGGCTCACGTCCAAGATAATGGGCACATGAGCAACACGAGCAGACCGCTTCAACCATTCGGTAATTGACCGCATTATCTGATTGCTCTCACGCTCGGCATTACGACATAGACGGTCACAGGCGTTTTTCCTTGTTTTTATGCCACCACTGTTACGTCCGCGCACTTCTTCTACTCCATCGGCGTGACCAGTACAGAAATGGGTGAATACCAACAAGGTTGTCCCGTTTACGATGTTGCGAACTAAGATCAGGAATGCACAATCGCCTGGTCGGATAACATTGTGTAGGAGATTTTAATTGCGGGAACTGTAATCTGCTTGGGATTATCGCTCACCGACGAAACAGCTCGTCATGTGATCCTGTTCGTTGAAAATAGGCAAACCCGCCGTCAGTTTTCCAGATAACTAGCCAGTCGCCCGCATTCGCAACGTGGCACTCATTGCTACCATCCCACTCACCAGAGAGCCTGTGCATCCGGTGCCTGCGTTTTAGGATTTCAATAGATTCCTGCGTATTGTCCAAAACCAGATCAACCACAGATTCCAGTTCTGCAAGGTCCCATTGCCGCTTGATGGCCTTCTTTTTCAGATCTCCACTGAATGCCGAGGTGAACTTCGCCTGTAGGCGCCTGCTCATGCCAAGGCTGCTTCGATAAGGTCGCGGCCAGTCGCATAACTTTCGCTACTGCCCGAGGCAATCATCTCCCGAGTCTCGCGGATAGCTCGGAGACTTTCCTCGTTTGGACGCTTGTAATCGAGAGACAAAGGAATCGAGTTGGTATTTACCATTTCCGTAAAAAACGCCCGCACGACGGAAGACAGGTCAAGCCCGTACGATTCCACAACACTTGCCGCCCCGTCTTTCAACTCACTATCAAGACGGATAGTCAGATTACTTGACGCCATTTTCCCTCCATCCACAGTTTGCACTCACAGCTTACAACGCTTGTTAGTGCAAAAACAACGTGATGTGCGCCCAGCCAACTAGAGGTCTTCAACTAGCACCGAAAGTTGGACTGAGAAATCAATTAGCGACTAGTTCAACCAAAGGCATGAACCCATTGGTTGGATAAACCTCGATAGTGGTTGACATGCCCCATCTCACGGGCCGCAATAACAGTTTCATCACCAAGGAGTCACCAGAGGGCTAGTAATCATACGAATTAAAGATCGGTTCGCAACGCTGAGAACAAGCTCTTTACTTCTTGCCTTTGTCTTGTTTTCCTACGAGCATGAGGCAGACGCGAGCGAGAAAGCCGGTAAGCGAAACGCTAAGTAACCTGGCCTGACGCCCTCCAAACACGGGCGTTAAGTGTACGGCCTCCGTTAGACCGTGTACTGGAGGGCTATGCGATCTTCCGGATGACGATCATTCAGATAGAGGACAGCCAGGAAGAACCACTCCGCTGGTTTCATCAAAAACCACACAGCATCAGCCGCCCACTGCGATCTAATCAGCTTGGCAACCGGGAAGCCATACGTGTCATACAAGCGACGAATAACCCGATGAGTTCTGGGCACACGCTCTTCCAACACCTGCTCAAACGCATTTGCCACAAGCAACTGGCGATTGACAACGACCGGCCGACCATGACGCAAACCCATACGAATCGGCTTTACCACCGCTCGGTGTCCGCCAGTCGCCACGGTGCAAAGGTAGTGCTCGTCAAAATACACGTTTTGCGGGGCAACCTGCTGTGACAGGTTCCAGTCACTGGTCTGCGTAAATGCTTGCACCACTAAGCTTGGCGACTGGCCAAACAAAGCTAGAATCCCGACCACCACCGCAAGTAGCGGGAGCGCCGCTACAAACCCTAGAAGAGGCCAGCGATTCGCATCAGCCACCATTGCATCCAGTTTGCTCAATATCGAGGAGCCTTCGATGCGGCCTCGTCTATCTTCATCAGCTTCGTAGGCTCGAACTTGGATCGCAACTGTTTTCACCACAATCGCAAGCACAGCCAGCAAAGGTAGAATCAGCAGCGCGTCTAAGGGCTTTTCAAAGGTTGTGATCTGGATAGTCCACGTCAGGCCGAACGCGCAACCCAAGTAGAGCCCCGCAATCGCAATCACAACTACGAGGGGCGGCAACTGCTTGGCCTCGTTGAAGCGCAAAATGAGGAACCCGACTACGAACAGTAGCGAGATGAACAGCACGTGTGGCCATGCCCGGGTGTAAATCGGCGCGTGGGTTTGGTAGTTTGCCAGCTGAACGTGCCAGTCAGCAGTCGGCACAACCTCTTTGAAGAACCCCAGGTATCCGAACTCATAAACCGCTATGACGCACAGGGTCCAAACGTCCAGGCCCGCATCGAGAACCGGCAGGTCCTTGCCGCTTGCCGCTTTAACCGCACGGATTATTTGGCTGACAGTCAGCGCTACTGGGTAGCCGGCCACGAGTGCGATGAGGGCTCCTCCAACCAGAATCTGCCCGAAAACCTGGCTCGCGCCTGAAGGAGGTTGAGATGCGAGGCTGGCAATCGCTCCGGCAACTCCGATCAACAGCGCTAAAACGATTCGCGAAAAAGAGGGGTGTTTGCTGGCGTAACGGTACAGCTTCACTTGTCCTCCTCTCCTGCAAAACACGATACACGCGTTCTCTAAACCCTTGAACTAGCGCAGAACTTTTCTGCCATAAAGTGGTTAGTTCCGTTGACGCCACACATGCAACGGGCGCGACTCCAGATAGTTTGAAGTCGCGCCCAGTATATGCGCGTGGTGAGCGAACATTGTCGATTACTACTGTAAGTCGCCCTAGAACGAGTGGAGCCCCGCGGGTTAGCCTTCCAGCCAAGCGATCTACGAGCATACGCATCGCCCGATCCTTAAACTCCTACGAATACCACTTTGGCCATACCCCAATCCTCTCAAAACAGGTAGGAAGAAAACCCAGGACGCTTCACGTCATGCTTCACCCCAATTCCAAAAGGAGAACTAACTTTCTTTACAAACCAGCCTAGCCCGCCCGCGTCCTCCAGGAAAATGTGTTGTTTTCCGGAGGACGACGGGCGATATTTGCCTGCAAATCACGCGAAGCTTTCCCTCTCGACCGCGCACAAGCAGATAGCGAATTCGTAGGGGGGAATACCCGCGCTAGTTATCCACGTTTGTGAGCGCGGAAAGTGACCATAACTCCCGAAGCCCCTAACAGCAGCGAGATGAGTACCATCTCGGGCACGCCAGCTCCCGTCTTCGCCAGCTCCTCTGCACTGCGATTTTGGACAGACTTCTTGCCCTTTTCTGCGGGTTTAGGAGTCGGATTCATCGGGTCAGCAGCAGGCTTTTGTGGATGCGGTTTTACATCCGGATCTGGCTGCGGTTCTGGGTTCGGGTTTGGTTCCGGTTCAGGTTGTGGCTGAGGGTTCGGGTCTCCCCCTGGATCGGGATTCGGATTTGGATTGGGTTCCGGATTTGGTTCTGGCTCCGGTTCTGGCTCGGGCGCCGGGGCCTCCCTCACCAATAAAATGCTTAAAGGAGGTACCGTAACTTTACCGTTTGAAGTGAGCGTTACCGGTTTTTGGTAAACGTCCAATCCTTTAATCATCACCTCGTATTCCCCAGCCGGCAAAGGTGCCTCCCAAGCCTGTTTGTCTGCATTCACGTACGCGAACGCATCGGCACTTTCTTTACCATTCTTAGTTTTCACCGGGAACGCATTTTTTACGGTATACCCCACATGATTAGTAGCAATACTTTCTCCACCGGCAATAATTTCGTGCGTGTACTTCTGGTTTACAGCGTCGTAACTGCCCTGACGCATAAAATCATATTGCTTACGGAACTTGTTTAAATCCCGGAAGAACTTTACTTCCTTTTCGTATTGCTGAGCCCGGTCATAGTTGAAAACGTTGACCGAGTCGGGAGACTTATACGAGTTGTGATCCCCCGCTTTGGTGCGCAAGAATTCCTGCCCGGCGTGGATGAATACTGCGCCATTGGCCAGGTACTGGGTGCCGGTACCGAGGGCATGCCGCTGAGCTACTTCACTATCGGGGGTATCTGCCGGCAAACTTCCTTTCAATTTATCGAACATGGTGTAGTTGTCATGGGCTTCGTTGTAGACCACGGATTGGTCTGGTCCCAGATATTTACGCACATATTGGGCGCCCTTGATATTGTTCAACAAATCCCAAGAGCGTTGTTCTTGGTTGGCGCCACTGATAAAACCGGTGTGGTTCAACTCGAAGTTATCGCCCTTTACGGTGTCGCGATACTGGTCATTGAAGAACGAGATTCCGGGCATCTGTTTCGCGTTTTCCTGGTTAGCCGCTGCTACCCCACTGGGATGGTTACCCATCTTCCAGCCCTCACCCAGAATCACAATCGAGGGATCAATCTTATTTAGCGCTTCCCGTACCGCTTTCATAGTTTCCACGTCATGGATACCCATAAGATCGAAACGGAAACCGTCAATATCGTAGTGCTTTGCCCAATAGGTAACCGAATCAACAATGTATTTACGCATCATCAGTTGTTCAGAAGCGGTTTCATTGCCAACTCCGGTCCCGTCTTGGAACTTACAGTTCGCATCCATCCGGAAATAGTAGTCCGGGACAGTTTGCTGCAACGGAGATGTTTCCGGATTGTAGACATGGTTATAAACCACATCCATAATCACTCGCATATCATTAGCATGCATGGTTTCTACCATTGACTTTAGCTCCAGGATGCGCGAGGTGGGATCCGCCGGATTGGTCGCGTAAGAGCCTTCGGGAACGTTGTAGTTTTGGGGATCATATCCCCAGTTATATTGGGCGTTATAGGAAAGATCGCCCAGCTCATCTACAGACCCGAAATCAAAAATCGGCAATAACTGCACATGGGTGACCCCTAGAGACTTTAGATAATCCAGACCCGAAAGATTCCCTTCCTTGGTTTTAGTACCCGCCTCAGTGAGCCCCAAGAACTTACCCTTATTAGTAATGCCATTATCAGGGCCGATGGTTAAATCGCGTACGTGTGCCTCGTAAATAATCGCGTCCTTCATCGAGGTAAATGCGGGCATCCGTTTGCCATCCCAGTTGCTGGGTACAGTTTTATCGGGGTCAATTACCACGGTACGGGTACCGTTGGCGGTAACCGCCCGGGCATAGGGATCGATAGCTTCGTTAACCTTGTCACCCGCGAAATGGAGACGGTAGCGATACTGCAGTCCCTTTTGGTCACCGTCGAACGTAATCTCCCAGGTTCCCTTTTCCCCTTTGGTCATGGCAGCGACTTTTCCGTTCTCGGAATAGTTAACGAATTCGACTGCTTGGGCAGTGGGCGCCCATACCCTAAAGGTGGTTTTTTCCGGGGAGTAAATAGCCCCTAACTCGCCCTCGTAAAAATATTTGTTATTAAATTCCGCGGTATGTAAATCCGCGCAATTGCTGGTGGATCCGGGTTTGGGAATGTCGGATTCCGAATAGTAAACCTTGGGGTCACCCTGCACAATCCAGATTTCCGCCTTCCCCTGGGGAAACTTGGTAACAAAGAGGTCGTCGGGAGTGTTTTTCTCTGCCCATTCATTTCCGGCTTCCGAACGGCGCACAATCAAACCAACTTTTTCAATCCCATTTGGGTCTGTATGAGTAAGGGTGGCGGTATGGTTTCCATCAAAATCCGCTCGCTTTCCTTCCTTACCCGGAAGCCAAGTCCACACATTCCAGTTGTCATATTTATTGTCGGAACGCAGGTAGTGGACAGTCACCGTGACCTCGGTAGGGAGGGCAGGGGGATTTTCGGCGGGTTTTAGCTGGTAGCTGCCATCGGTTTTTATATCAATCCCGCCCGGAACCGGGATATCCTTCAAATCAGAGGTTTGCCACGCCCAGTCGTTTGTCGCAGTAGAGCGGCGCACAATCAAATTAACTTTTTCATTCGGAGCCGGAACAGTGACTTCGGCGGTCAGATTGCCTGCCTCATCCTTTCCGGTGAAAGCCACGGGGTAACCACCAGAACCCTCGGTCCACACCCACAGGTTATATTCCGATGCGGGCACATTGGGATCGGGGGTAAAACTCACCTTTAGTTTGCCGTCTGCTGCGGGTTCCAGTCCGTCCTGGTTATAACTGAAACTACGAGCATCCCACCTAGTGAAAACCGAGTTCCCCGGTTTCGCGCCAGTAAACACGGTGGATTCCCAAACTCGATTTTCACTCTGTCCTGGCTGTAAGGAAGTGGTGTCCGTGCGGTACACCCGGAAGTTCAAGGGATCGCCTGGCGCCAGAATATTTGTGTTTATATACCCTTCTGGTTGCTGGCCGGAGAACATTTGACTTTGCTTTGCCTGCCCATCAGCCCAGTACTCGACTCGGTAAACAGTTAAAGGGTTTTCAACGGTCGGATCCGGCTTGAAGTTCAGGTACATTACCCCGCTATTGGGTCCCGCGTGAGCTAAGGGAGTGCCTGCTATTACCAGCAGAAAAGCGATAAAAAATCCCAAAAAACTTCTACTAATTCTTGTTTTCACTGGTCCTCCTCGACCAATAGGCGTAGGCGGCAACATCGCCGGAAACGTTCCCGAAACCATGGTATCAGACTTCAAATAAGACATGAAGATTGGGTTAATACCCAAAACAGGTAGGAATAAAACCCAGGACGCTTCAGGTTTTCTCACAAGTCCAACAGTGTCACGAATCCTCCAACGCCTATACAAAGACCTCACCGATTCAAGACCCACACCGACCTGCCTAGCCGAACCTCTATAACCAAACCCCTGCTCAAACAAACCCACCAACACCGCCCACCGCTCATAAGTCAACTGAGAACTCAAATGCATACAAATCCCCCGGAAGAAAACTGAATAAATCAGTCCAACTTCCGGGGGACAGCTCAGTGGTTGGGGCCCAAAATTTCGAAAGACTAACGGGTCAGAAAACCCACTTTTGCATCAGACCGTAGGCAACGATGCACACGACCCACACGATCAAAATGCCGAGGGTGATTCGGTTCAGGTTACGCTCTGCAACACCGGATGAACCGGCGGTAGACGAAATGCCACCACCGAACATATCGGAGATACCGCCACCCTTGCCCTTGTGCATAAGGACCGTGAGGGTCAGCAAAAGGCTGGTCAGCACGATGAGGACGAGCAGGGTAATTTTGAGTGCGGTCACTGTTGAATCCGATTCTTGAGTAGGCGATACACGCGTAAGCGCATCGCTGAAACGTAACTGTCGCTAGTCTAGCGGGTTAAAGCCCGAGGGAGCCAACCGGCAAGCCGGTTGGCTCCCCTTCAGAGTCAATTGTTAAGAATTGCTCAGGCGTAGAAGCGTGCCATCTCGGCGAAGGAATCAGCCTTCAGCGATGCGCCACCGATGAGTGCGCCATCGATGTCGGGTTGAGCCATGAGTTCCTTGATGTTGCCCGGCTTTGCCGAACCACCGTAGAGAACGCGGGTTGCTTCAGCGGTGTCTGCGCCGAAGTCTTCAGTCAGTGCTGCGCGGATTGCACCGCAGACTTCCTGTGCATCTTCGCTGGTCGCGGTTTCGCCAGTGCCGATTGCCCAGATGGGTTCGTAGGCGATGACGATCTTGGCGACGTCTTCAGCGGACCAGCCAGCGAGTGCTGCGCGAATCTGGCCGAGGACGAACTCAACGTGGGTGCCGGCCTTGCGGATTTCAAGGGCTTCACCGCAGCAGAGGATCGGAGTCATGCCTGCGTCGAGAGTCTTACGTGCCTTCGCACCAACGAGTTCATCGGATTCGTTGTGGTACTCACGACGCTCCGAGTGACCCATGACGACGTAGGTGCAGCCGAGCTTATCGAGCATAGCGGTGGAGATTTCACCGGTGTATGCACCGTTGTCGTGGATAGAAACGTCCTGTGCACCGTACTTAATGCCGAGTTCATCGGCGTCAACGATAGTCTGAACGGTACGGATGTCAGTGAACGGAGGAATAACCAGGACCTCACACTTGGAGTAGTCGTGGTTGTGATCCTTCAGTTCCATTGCCAGGCCCTGGACAAGGTGATTGGCCTCGAGGTGATCGAGGTTCATCTTCCAGTTGCCGGCCATCAACGGGGTACGTGCCATTTTTCAGTCCTCCAGAACTGCGATACCCGGCAGGACCTTGCCCTCGAGGAGTTCGAGGGAAGCGCCACCACCGGTGGAAATGTGGGAGAAGGTGGATTCGTCGAAGCCGAGGGTACGAACTGCAGCTGCAGAGTCGCCACCACCGATGACGGAGAACATGTCGCCGTCAGACAGTGCCTGAGCAACTGCCTTGGTGCCTGCTGCAAATGCCGGGAATTCGAAGACGCCCATCGGGCCATTCCATGCGATGGTCTTCGCCGATGCAATTTTTTCGGCGAAGAGCTTCTGCGATTCAACGCCGATATCGAGGCCCATCTGGTCATCCGGAATAGCGTCGACAGCAACGTTGGTTGCCGGTGCGTCAGCTGCGAACTCGGGAGCAACGACGACGTCGACCGGGAGGACCAGTTCAACGCCACGCTCTGCTGCTTCGGCGATGTAGCCCTTCACGGTTTCGATCTGGTCTGCTTCGAGCAGGGACTTGCCGACCGAGTAGCCCTGAGCTGCAAGGAAGGTGAAGACCATGCCGCCACCGATGAAGAGGCGGTCAGCCTTCTTCAGCAAGTTGGCGATAACACCGAGCTTGTCAGAAACCTTGGAACCGCCGAGGACGACGCCGTAGGGGCGCTCCGGGTTCTCAGTTGCTTTGCGCAGGGATTCGATTTCCTTCAGAACCAGCAGGCCGGAAGCGGAAGGAACGAGCTTGGCGATGTCGTAGACGGAAGCCTGCTTGCGGTGCACAACACCGAAGCCATCGGAGACAAATGCATCGCCGAGTTCTGCATATGCTTTGGCCAGTTCTTCGCGTTCTTCGTCAACTTTGGAGGTCTCGCGTGCGTCGAAGCGGACGTTTTCGAGAAGAGCGATTTCGCCTTCACCGAGAGCTGCAACGGTAGCCTTGGCGGATTCGCCAACAACGTCGCCTGCAAGGCTGACGGGGGCGTCGATGAGTTCGCCGAGACGAGCTGCGGCAGGTGCCAGCGAGAATGCCGGATCGACCTTGCCCTTCGGGCGACCGAGGTGAGCCATGATGATAACTTTGGCGCCAGCCTTGGTCAGCAGGTTCAGGGTCGGCAGTGCCGCGCGAATACGACCGTCATCGGTGATGACACCGTCCTTCAACGGAACGTTGAAGTCAGAACGAACCAGAACGCGCTTGCCACGCAGTTCGCCGAGAGTTTCGATGGTCCTCATAGAACCAACCTTTCATTAAAGGGGCGGAGTATCCGCCCGAAAATCGTGAGTACACAAGCGCCCGCACACCTCATAGGGGGTGCGCGGGCGCAAGCGTTTGCTGATCACAGCGTACGAGGTGCGATTCAGGCGAGCTTCGAGCCAACCAGAGCGGTCAGCTGGACGAGGCGGTTGGAGTAGCCCCACTCGTTGTCGTACCAGGACAGGACCTTGACGAGGTCGCCGATGACCTTGGTCTCGGATGCATCGAAGATCGAGGAGTGCGGATCGCCGACGATGTCGGTGGAAACGATCGGATCTTCGGTGTACTCGAGGATGCCCTTGAGTTCGCCTTCAGCAGCAGCCTTGACTGCAGCGTTGAGGGATTCAACGGTGACGGGCTTCTCTGCCTGGAAGGTGAGGTCGGTGAGGGAGCCGGTCGGGGTGGGAACGCGGACTGCGAGGCCGTCGAACTTGCCAGCGAGCTCCGGGAGAACCAGAGCAACAGCCTGTGCTGCGCCGGTCTTGGTCGGGATCATGTTCAGTGCTGCTGCACGTGCACGACGCAGATCCGAGTGCGGTGCGTCAAGGACGCGCTGATCGCCGGTGTAGGAGTGGATGGTGGTCATGATGCCACGAACGATGCCGAACTCCTGGTGGAGAACCTTGGCCAGCGGTGCGAGGCAGTTGGTGGTGCACGAAGCGTTCGAAACGATGTTCATCGTTGCGTTGTCGTAATCTTCGTGGTTCACGCCCATGACGAAGGTGCCGTCAACATTCTTCGCCGGAGCGGAGATAACGACCTTCTTGGCGCCAGCTTCGATGTGAGCTGCAGCCTTGGTGCCATCGGTGAAGAAGCCGGTGGACTCCACAACGACCTCAACGCCGAGCTCGCCCCAGGGGAGGTCGGCCGGGTTGCGCTGTGCGAGGACCTTGATGGCCTTGCCGTTCACGATAATGGAGGATTCGTCGTAGGAAACTTCACCATTGAAACGACCGAGAATCGAGTCGTACTTGAGAAGGTGAGCGAGAGTCTTGGTGTCGGTGAGGTCGTTCACTGCAACGATCTCGATGTCCGCGCCCTGCTCGAGTGCTGCGCGGAAGAAGTTGCGTCCAATACGGCCAAAGCCATTGATGCCAACGCGGGTGGTCACTATTGTCCTCCTGCTCGTGCCCTGCACGGGCACGTTTTCGAATGTGCAACCGGTATCCGCACGGTGCGAATCCGGCCCGCAGTTATCTGCGGTTCTAGCAAGACCTAATTTACACCCCACGGTGGTCTACGGCACCTTCAGTGGACGAACCCCTACGTGGCAATAATAACGTTCGCAGCTTGAGGTGGACTAAAGTCCTCAGTCGTCCTCGAGCATTTCGATCGTGAGTGCCGCTTCCGTATCCGGAATCCCACGATCGTGAGCAACCTTGTCAGCCATGGCCAGCAGGCGACGAATACGACCGGCAACAGCATCTTTCGTCAACGGCGGATCCGTGTGCTTTCCCAGTTCCTCCAAGGACGCCTGCTTGTACTTCAGACGCAGAGTTCCCGCTTCAAGAAGATGAGGCGGAATGTCGTCGCCGAGGATTTCGAAGGCACGTTCTAGTCGGGCTCCCGCGGCTACAGCAGCACGCGCAGAACGACGCAGGTTTGCGTCATCAAAGTTCGCCAGACGATTCGCCGATCCACGGGCTTCGCGCTTCTCTCGACGATCCTGCCACGTCTTCTGAGTAGAGGAGGCCCCCATCTTGCCAATCAGTTGTCCGATGGCCTCTGAATCGCGGACAGAGACGCGGTCCGTGCCTCGTACTTCTTTCGAACGTGCAGCGGCGCCCAACTTTCGCGCACATCCGACCATAGCGAGCGCAACCTCGGGTCCTGGGCATGTCACTTCCAGTGAAGTCGAGCGCCCGGGCTCCATCAGCGACCCACGCGCAAGGAACGCTCCACGCCAGACCGCGGCCGCTTCATCGTTCCCCGACGCCACCAAGGTGGCAGGGAGACCGCGTACTGGCCGGCGAAGAGAATCGACAAGACCGGTCATACGAGCAAGCTCGTCAGCCTTATGCACAACGCGAACAACAAAACGCTTACCGCGACGCAGCGAACCACCTGAAACAACGACAACCGTTGATTCAGCGTTGTAGAGCGTCTGCAAAAACAGGCGAAGACGGAGCGCCGCTGCGGGGGTATCCAGCTCTGCTTCGATCAGAATGTGGCCGGAAACAAGGTGCAGTCCACCAGCAAACCGCAGAATCGCAGCGGTTTCAGCAGCCATCTCAGACTGAGTTTGTGGCGCAACGCGCGCAAGTTCATCTTTTAAGTCAGTAGTTAGTGACACGTTCATTTCCTCAGATGTCGCTTCAGGGCAGCCAAGTCTCAGTTTTGCCGACTTCTCCAAGGAACCCGTCAAACGCATCCCTCAGTGCTGCGGCAAGGCGGAGCGGGTCGTGGTGCGGTTGTCCATCACCGGTACGAACCTGTCGAAGTAGGACGCGAGCGCCCAACCCCTCTGAAGCAACAATAAGGTCGTCGACATCATCGATGGCGGTTGGATCGGCAATAATCACATCCAGTTTGAAATCTGGAGCATAGTCACGGATCACGCGAACATGATCGGCAGTGGTCATACGATCTGTCTCGCCACGCTGGCGCGATAGGTTCAAGATCAACGCACGGTGGGCATCGGTCGTCACAAGTGAACGGTGAACGTCTGGCACCAACAGATGCGGAATCACGGACGTGTACCACGAGCCAGGACCAAGCAAAACCCAATCCGCCTGTTCGATCGCCGTCCCAACTTCTGCTGGAACACGCGGGCTTTTGGGAAGAAGACGAATATGTTCGACAGTTCCTGGAGCAACCGCCACCTTCGACTGTCCCGAAACCGTGTACTTACGTCCGTCATCATCCATGTCCGCTTCGATCTGGAGAGGATCGATGGACATTGGAAGCACACGGCCGCTCGCACCAAGAAGACGCCCAACCCAATCAAGACCCTCAACCGGGTCGTCAAGCAACTGCCACAAGCCGGAGATCAAAAGGTTACCTAAAGCGTGCCCATTCAACGGCCCGGTTGTTTCAAGACGCGTTTGCAGGACATCACGCCACGTCAGACCCCACTCGGTTTCTTCGCAGAGAGAGGCAAGAGCCATGCGAAGATCACCGGGTGGCAGGATCTCCATCTCTTGACGCAGGCGACCTGATGATCCCCCATCATCGGCGACGGTAACTACCGCAGTCAGCGATCGCGTGATGTGGCAAAGAGCGCGCAGAGTGACGGAAAGACCGTGGCCACCACCGAGAGCGACAACGGAAGGACCGGTTTCTCCGCGTAGTGTCCAACCTGCTGCATCGACGTATGACATTTACTCTCTCCCGAGATCACGGTGGTGGACTCGGACAGGATAGCCGTTTTCACGAAGCCTGTTGGCAATCAGTTCCGCACATGCGACCGAGCGGTGCTGACCGCCGGTACATCCAACGGCAATTGTTGCGAATGGTTTGAGCTCACTAATGTAGCCCTGAAGCATGGGGGCAAGCAGGTCCGCATATGACACAACGAACTGTCGAGCTCCGGGCTGATCCAGCACGTAATCCGCAACCGGCTTATCGCGACCGGTCAGATGACGGAGTTCATCCACCCAGTACGGGTTCTTCAAGAAACGCACGTCAAGCACATGATCAGCATCAATCGGGATTCCTCGTTTGAAGCCGAAAGATTCAACTGTGATTTGAAGCGGACGATCACCCTCCCCCGCAACGACATCGCGGATATGACGCGTCAGGTCATGGACGGACATATTCGACGTGTCAATCACTTCATCTGCGATGCGACGAACGGGAGCAAGCATACGTCGTTCGGCTTCAATGCCGTCCAGGATTGTCTTCTGCCCCTGCAACGGGTGCGGGCGACGGTTGGACTCGTAGCGTTTCACCAGAGTGCGTTCGTCTGCCTCGAGGAAGATAACCCGGTAGGCGACACCCATATCTCTCATCTGGTCCAACGTCTTCGTCAGATCGGCAAAGAATGTGCGTGAGCGTACGTCAACGATTGCCGCCAGACGGTGGACGCCTCCGCCTGCCGGTGACATCATGCCGACCAATGCGGGCAACATTGATGGTGGCAGGTTATCGACGACGTACCAGTCGAGGTCTTCAAGCGCTCTGCCTGCCCCGGTACGTCCAGCGCCAGATGCACCTGTGATGATGAGGACCTCGTTCGATGCTATGGGGGCAACGACCGGGCTGTTCACGTCAAGCAACGGGATGCCTGCGGGTACGGTTGGCGGGTTGTTATCGAGTTCGTCAGTCATGGTGTAACTATCGCACTTTTCAATTGTTTTCGCCGGGTAGCAACGTTGCTTCAACAAGCGTGATAGCGTCGGCTCCCCGATTTGCGCGCTCGCGTGCCTGGTCGCTGCTGGCACCGCTTGCCAGAACAACGCCGACTCGACGACCGGCTCGCGTGACGGGCTTGCCGAATATCCTGACCCCATCGGCCTTGGACAAGGCTTCGGCGACGCCTAGGTATTCGGGGTGTTTGAGGGGTTGTGTTGATGTGATGACTGCAGATGCACCCGGTGTGCGTAGCGTCGTATCGATGGGCAGGCCGAGGATTGCGCGGGCGTGAAGCTCGAACTCAGACTGTGCTTGGGACGCCATGGTGGTCATGCCAGTATCGTGCGGGCGTGGGGATAATTCCGAGAACCAGACGTCGTCGCCCTTGATGAAGAACTCGACGCCAAAGAGGCCGAGAGCAGGCGATGCTCCGTTGGATGCCAATGCGTCTGTTACGAGCTTCGCCATGGCCTGGCAGCGTTCAAGCGCCAGTGGCGAGATCGCTGCCGGTTGCCACGATTCAACATAGTCACCATTGACCTGTCGGTGTCCGATGGGACTGCAGTAGGACGTTTCGATTGATTCGCCATTCCACCAGCGGACGGTCAGAAGCGTGATTTCGCAGTCGAACCGTACTTCTTCTTCGACGATGACTTCACCAGTTTGAGAGCGTGCGCCTTCCTGAGCCGCATTCCAGGCCTCATCAACCTGTTCCTCGGAGGTAATACGGGACTGTCCGTGGCCAGACGATGACATTGTTGGTTTGATGAAAGCAGGCAGGCCGGTGTGATTCAGTGCCTCGCGAATATCATCGGCGCTTGAAGCAAAGCGGAACTGAGAAGTGACAACACCGTCGAGGTTCGCAGCAAGGCCACGAATGCGATTGCGATCCATCGTTGCTTGGACGGCAAATGCGTTGGGCACGATACGCGTGTCCTGATGCGTTGCTTCAAACTTTGCCAGTGCGTCAGTGGCGATTGCTTCAACTTCGGGAACAACAAGGTCTGGTTTCACCCGTTCGAGTAACGCGAGAAGCTCGTCGTCATCCGACATATCGAGAACCGCGTACTCGTCGGCGACCTGCATCGCGGGAGCTGCCGGGTAGGCATCTACAGCAATCACGTATACGCCGTAGCGTTTCAGACAGATTGTGACTTCTTTTCCGAGTTCTCCGCTACCCAGCAGCAAAACGCGACACGGAAGATGAAACGCCGGCGTCATAGTGTGCTCCCCGTTGGTGAATTGAGTTTTCTTCAGGTTAGTGGACCAAAGCGCGTGTGTGCGGGTTCGCTCACGTTTGACTTGGGCGACTGAACGAAAGATTCACGAGGCCGATCAGGTTTGTTCGGGCTGTGGATTCAGTGTTTCGAGGATCGATTGAGCAAGCACTGGGCCAATACCGGGCACCGAAGCTACGTCGTCGACGCTTGCTTTGCGCAGTTTTTTCACTGATCCGAATCGCGTGAGTAGCGCTGATTGTCGCGCCGGGCCGACGCCGTCAATGGTGTCAAGGACGGACCTCGTCTGTGCTTTCGTTCGACGCTTACGATGCTTCGTAATTGCGAATCGGTGGGATTCATCGCGCAAGTACTGCAGCAAGTGGAGGGCAGACGAGGCGCGCGGGAAGATCATCGGAAAGTCGTCGCCGGGAATCCAGACTTCTTCGAGACGCTTAGCCAATCCCACAAGAGGAATGTCGACGCCAAGATCATCAAGTGCAGTACGCGCTGCGTTCACCTGAGGCAGACCACCGTCGACGACCACAAGGTCGGGCCGATAAGAAAACCTGCGTGGCTTTCCTGTGAGTGAATCAATCGGACCGGACTCGAAGGCGACGCCCTCATCGTCTTCACCAGCAAGCCCTGCTTCTTCTGCAAGCAGACGGGAGAAACGCCTGCGCAGAACCTCGTCCATCGCGGACGTATCATCGGGGGTGCCGTTGCCATCTGTGCCTCGAATATTGAATGTCCGATAAGCGTCTTTACGCGGAGCACCGTCTTCGAAGACGACCATGGAACCGACCTGGTGGGTACCCATGGTGTGCGAGATGTCGTAGCACTCAATGCGGAGCGGGGCAGCATCCAGTCCGAGGTTTTCAGCCAGTTCTTCAAGTGCTTGAGAACGAACTGTCAGATCGCCTGCTCGTTTGGTCTGATGGAGTTCCAGCGCCTGGCGAGCGTTCTCACGCACCGTTTCCATCAGCTGGGCTTTCGGACCGCGCGAGGGCACGTGAATACGCACGGACGCCCCTCGCACTTCACTCAGCCAGGAAGCAATCGTTTGCTTGTTGTCCGGCTCGATCGAGACAAAAACTTCGTGCGGAATCGCCGACGTTGGAGTGTGTGCGATGTCGTCAACCGACTTCTTTTTGACCTTCTCGCGCCTTGTCGGGGTGCTCGGATCAGAAGGAGGAAGCTGCGAGTAGACCTGCTCAAGCAAACGGGCCATCAAGACCTGTTCATCTGCACCATCGACGCGATCGATCACCCATCCTCGCGTGCCACGAATACGACCACCACGAACGAAGAAAACGTGGACAGCAGCATCGAGTTCATCAGCAACAAGCGCGAAGACATCAGCGTCTGTACCATCATCTAGGACAACAACGTTCTTTTCCAGAACGTTCTCAATCGCTTTCAGGTCATCGCGGGCCTTCGCGGCAGTTTCAAAGTCGAGGTGCGCTGCGGATTCTTTCATCCGTTCTTTCAACTCACGGACAATGGGACCGGTCTTCCCCTCCATGAAATCGCAGTAATTCTGCGCAAGCTGACGATGATCTTCTTCGCTAATCGCACCGATACAGGGAGCGGAACACTTGTCGATATGTGCCAGAAGACAGGCTCGTTTTTGGGCTTTCGCACGCTGAAAAACACCCGGGGTGCACGTACGCACGGGGTAGATACGTGAGAGCAAATCGATCGTTTCACGAATCGCCCACACCTGCGTATACGGGCCGTAGTAACGCGTTCCGGCACGTTTCGCCTGACGCGTGACATGAACGCGGGGGTATCTCTCCCCCATGGTCACAGCCAAGTAAGGATAGGACTTATCGTCCTTAAACATGACGTTGAACTGTGGATCAAACTCTTTGATCCACGTGAATTCAAGCGTCAGGGCTTCAATTTCGCTACGAACAACGGTCCATTGAACGTGCGTCGCCGTAAACACCATTTGGCGCGTACGAGAGTGAAGATTGCCTGGATCCTGGAAATAGTTCGTCAGACGATTGCGAAGGTTCTTTGCTTTACCGACATAGATAACTCGACCGTCTTTATCGGAAAAACGATAGACGCCCGGTGACGAAGGAATATCACCGGTTTTCGGACGGTACGTTGACGGGTCGGCCACCCGAATATTGTACGTACCTGGGTGCGCGTATGCCGACGCAGAAGATGATGATGGACAGCTGCAGTAGCCAGAAGTGACGGGATTGGCGCCATTTCAGCGTTTGTTTCACGGTCAGAAAGAACGAGGAATGAAACACCATCTTCGACCAGAACGTCTCGCCACGCCAGAACGCGCAGCCCCTCTTCACGAGCAATCGCTTCAACCGCTGCCACTGCGCGCATCGTGTTCATTCGCCGGATCATAGAGACCAATGGCGCGCTGTTCACGCACTCGAGCACTCATGATGTCTCCTCGCGTCGAAAGTGCATCTATTCCACAATTGCAAAGTAATAGTAAACACTTTTGGAAAGAACAGGCTCATCTTGGCGAATTCACGCCACAACAGGACAAATGCGCCACATTTCGGACAATTTTTTTCGCGCACGAAACGTCATGTAATACCATCTATTTAGCAGTTGTTTGGCAAAGTTTTTACCAAACGCCTTGGCATCAACGCATTAATAACGTGCGATGGAAGGACACCTTATGTTCACCACCTCCGAAGAGGCTGCTTCGTTTATTACTGAACAGGACATTGAATTTGTTGATGTTCGCTTCTGCGACGTTCCCGGCGTCCAGCAGCACTTCACAATTCCCGCGCAGGAGTTCGTTGACGATGCCCTTGAGAATGGTTTGATGTTCGACGGATCATCCGTGCGCGGTTTCACTGCTATTCACGAGTCCGACATGAAACTCATCCCCGACATCACGTCAGCATTCGTCGACCCTTTCCGCGTCGCCAAGACTCTCGTCATCAATTTCTCGATCGTTGACCCCTTCACCGACGAGCCCTTCTCTCGCGATCCTCGTCAGGTTGCAGCCAAGGCTGAGGCCTACCTACGTTCCACCGGTATCGCTGACGAATGCTTCATCGGCGCCGAAGCTGAGTTCTACCTCTTCGACGATGTCCGTTACGAGGTCAAGCCGAACTCAACGTTCTTCAAGGTTGACTCCCCCGAAGCATGGTGGAACACAGGCCGGCAAGAAGAAGGTGGCAACCGTGGATACAAAGTTCGCGTTAAGGGGGGCTACTTCCCTGTTTCACCCCAGGACCAGTACGCGGATGTCCGTGATGAAATGGTTCGCAACCTTGCCGCAGTCGGCCTGAAGATTGAGCGCGCTCACCACGAGGTTGGTTCCGGTGGTCAGCAGGAAATCAACTACCGTTTCGCAACCCTGCAAAAGGCTGCAGACGACATGATGAAGTTCAAGTACGTCATCAAGAACACCGCTCTTGACTTCGACCACACGGCAACCTTCATGCCGAAGCCACTGTTCGGTGACAACGGTTCGGGTATGCACACCCACCTTTCGCTCTGGAAGAACGGCGAGCCGCTGTTCTACGACGAACGAGGCTACGGTTCACTCTCCGACACTGCTCGTTGGTTCATCGGAGGTCTGCTTGAACACGCTCCGGCCTTGCTTGCTTTCACGAACCCGTCGGTCAACTCTTTCCGTCGCTTGGTTCCCGGCTTCGAAGCCCCGATTAACCTAGTGTACTCGGCGCGTAACCGCTCGGCATGTATCCGCATTCCTGTTACGGGTACGTCCCCGAAGGCGAAGCGCGTCGAATACCGTGTCCCGGACCCGTCGGCCAATCCGTACCTGTCCTTCGCGGCCTGCCTGATGGCCGGCATCGACGGCATCAAGCGTCGTATTGAGCCTGCTGCTCCAATCGATAAGGATCTCTACGAGCTTCCACCGGCTGAGTACCAGGACATCATGAAGCTCCCGAGCTCGCTCGAAGCAGCTCTTGAGGCTCTGAGCAACGACCATGAGTTCCTCACTGAAGGCGACGTCTTCACCCAGGACCTCATCGACACATGGCTCGACTACAAGGAGACGAACGAGGTCGCTCCTATGCGCGTGTACCCACACCCCTACGAGTATCAGATGTACTTCGATCTCTGAGCCGATTGCTTAAGTGAGGCCCCGCTCATCCGTTTTCGGATCGGCGGGGCCTTGTGTCATACACACCACCGCGTGAATCGTGAGCAATCAAACGCCGTCCAAAACCGGAGGGTCGCACACTACTTGAAGGAGATGTAGGTAGGCTCAAGTTAATAAAAGAATTGAAATAAGTTTGCGACCACGGGAGGAATCCATGAAAAAGCTACGCGACGGCTCATTCACAGTGAAACCAAAATTCAAGGTTGGGGCACACGAATCAGTACCCTCACTCTTGATTGCGCGTGCTAAGAAGTACCCCAAACAGGTCGCCGTCGAACAGCGCACTCCCGTTGGGCTCCCCCAACCGGTGACCGCCGAAGAGCTTCTTGCTCAAGTCAACGATGTGGCTCGTGGCTTGATCGGTCAGGGTATTCACCCCGGCGATGCCGTCGCAATTCTTTCATCAACCTCGTATGAGTGGATGCTACTGGACTACGCCATCCTGTCTATCGGAGCTATCACCGTTCCCATTTACGAATCAGACTCTGCTGCTCAAATCGAACATATCCTGACCGACGCGAAGGTTGTTCAGGTATTCACCCAGACCCGCCAGCAGGCGGAACTTGTGGAAAGTGTCCGTACTCCCAGCGTTCGCTTCATTGATTCCATTGACCGTGGCGCCATGCGCAATATCGCTACAGCTGCGCTCGGCATCGAGGCTTCAGAAGTTGAAGCACGCCGTATCAGAATCAAGAGCAGTGATCTGGCAACCATCATTTACACGTCGGGAACAACCGGCATGCCGAAAGGTGTCTGCCTGACTCACGCCAACTTTGTCGGCACAGCTTACGCAACTCGACAGGTACTCGGATCGGTCATTGACTCCCCCGACACCCGCCTGCTTCTGTTCCTCCCCGTGGCACACGTACTCGCTCGCTTCGTCATGCACGTAGTGATCTCCGGTCAAGGAACACTGGGATTCTCCCCCGACATTAAGAACTTGCTTCCCGACATTGCTTCATTCAAGCCGTCCGTGTTGCTGGTTGTCCCGCGCGTCTTGGAGAAGGTCTACAACTCCGCAGCGGCGAAGGCCGGTAAGGGGATTAAAGGCAAGATCTTCTCATGGTCTGCCAAGCAGGCAAGGTCGTGGGCAACTTCGAAAGAAAAGACGCTTGGCCCATCGCCGTTGAAGCGTGTGCGCCACTCGGTTGCTGACACTCTGGTTCTGAAGAAGATTCGCGAGGTCCTGGGCCCGAACATGAAGTACATCGTGTCCGGCGGAGCCCCGCTTGCATCGGATCTTGCGCAGTTCTTCAGTGGCCTCGGTCTGAAGGTGCTGCAGGGCTACGGTCTTTCTGAAACGACTGGTCCCGCATGTGTCCAGCTGCTGAATAACCACCCGTCTGGTTATGTCGGTCCCGTTCTGCCTGGTAACTACGTCAAGATCGCTGATGACGGCGAGATTCTTCTGAAAGGCGTTTCGGTGATGTCGGGGTACTACAACCTCCCCGATGCGACCGCGGACTCTTTTATTGACGGATGGTTCCGTACAGGTGACCTTGGCGCCGTGGATAAGAACCTCGGAGTATCAATCACCGGCCGTAAGAAGGAATTGATCGTCACCGCCGGTGGAAAGAATGTTTCGCCCGAGGTCCTCGAAGAACAGCTGATCACCCACCCGCTGATCGCAAATATTGTTGTCGTCGGCGATGCTCGCCCCTACATTGGCGCGCTGATTACCCTCGATTCCGATATGTTGCCCACATGGCTGAAGAACCATGGCCTCCCGGTTGTGGACGCTGCACAGGCTGCGGATATGCCAGAAGTACGCGATTCCTTGGAGAAAGCAGTCACGCGTGCAAACAAAAGGGTGTCGCGCGCAGAGTCCATTCGGCGGTTGAGGATCATCGATCAGACGTTTACGGTGGAAAATGGATATATGACTCCGTCGCTGAAGCTTCGTCGCCGCGCTGTGCTCAAAGACTTCGCTCACGAGGTCGACGCACTCTACGCCGAAGGGCAAAAGAAATGACATTGATCCACCTTGACGCATCAACATGGGATAATCCTGCTACTCGCGTAGCCGATCCTGACTGGAACCTGCCCAAGATGATCCGACAGCGCGCAATTGACCACCCGAATCAGGTGGCGATTGAACGCCGAAACGGCGTTGGTCAGTGGCGTCCGATGACGATCAATGAGTTCGTTCGTCGTATCGACGATACGGCACGTGGCATGATCGGCCTTGGCCTGCAACCTGGCGCGCATCTTGCCATTCTTGCCCCCACGTCATTCGAATGGGCGCTCATTGACCTCGCAGCGCTCAGCTGTGGCGCAGTCACAGTTCCGATCTATGAAACGGATTCTGCAGCACAGATCGAACACATCCTTGTCGACTCTGAAGTGACGATCGTTGTCACAGCAACAACGCAGCAGGCAGACCTTGTCCGTTCGGTTGCACGCGATAACGTGACCATTATGTCGCTCGATAAAGGCGCCGAGCGCACAATTCTTGCTGCCGCTAAAGGCGTGACGTCCGAACAGGTCAACGAACGCCTTGAGCTGCGTAAACTTCACGACGTTGCAACGATCATCTACACCTCGGGGACAACGGGTCGCCCAAAGGGCATTGAGCTGACGCACGGAAACTTCATTTCCTCTGCCATTCAGGCCTACGACTTCCTCCCGGACCTCATCAATTCTCCAAAGTCGCGCTCACTGCTCTTCCTGCCCGTCGCTCACTCTCTGGCACGCTTCGTCATGTACGCATTGCTTGGCGGTCAGGGACGCGTCGCGTTCGTTCCGGATATGCGTAACCTGCTGACGGACATTTCGACCTTCAAGCCCACAATGCTCCTTGTTGTGCCTCGTGTTCTGGAGAAGGTATACAACGCTGCAACCGCGAAGGCCGGTGGCGGTATCAAGGGCTCGCTTTTCTCATGGGCAGCAAACCAGGCGAAGCAACTGTCGCATGCGACCGCATACGCGAAGGCTCCTGAAATCGAACGCTCCTCGGCCGTAGGCGCTCCGACCAGCCACACAACTCAGATTCCTTCAGCGTCTGCTGCCCCTTCTCCCGGTCCTTCCTTTGCATTGAAGTCTCGCCTACGTGTTGCCGATGCTCTGGCTCTGCGCAAGGTAAAGTCAGTGCTTGGCCCGAACCTCCACACGATCATTTGCGGTGGCGCTCCCCTGGCAGCTGACCTTGCTCATTTCTACCGTGGCCTTGGTATTACCCTTCTGCAGGGCTATGGTCTGTCGGAGACAACTGGGCCGATTGCCGTCGAATGGCCCTCGGACTTCCCGCCCGATTCGGTGGGCTTCCCCTGGCCGGGTAACACGATTCGTATCGATGAAGACGGCGAGATCCTGATGAAGGGTGTCAGCGTCATGAAGGGCTATCACAATCTGCCGGAGGAAACTCAAGCCTCCTTTGTTGATGGCTGGTTCAAGTCCGGTGATTTGGGTGCTATCGACGAAACGGGCCACCTGCGTATTACGGGTCGCAAGAAAGAATTGATTGTCACCGCGGGTGGCAAGAACGTTTCGCCCGAGGTTTTGGAAGATTCCTTGCAAACACACCCGTTGATTTCGAGCGTGGTTGTTGTCGGTGATGCTCGCCCGTACATTGGAGCGCTCATCACCTTGGATGCTGAAATGCTTCCGATGTGGCTCGCATCGAAGGGACAGGATGTTGTAGATACGGCATCTGCTGCGAACCTTCCGGTCGTGCGTAAATCGCTCGAAAAGGCGATTGCTCGAGCGAATGAAAAGGTGTCGCGCGCGGAATCGATTCGCCGATACCGCATCATCAACGCCGAATTCACGGTCGAGAACGGCTACATGACCCCCTCCCAGAAGCTGAAGCGCAACGTCGTCCTGCGCGACTTTGCCCACGAGGTCGATGCACTCTATTCCGACACAACTCAGAATGGAGACGCGCGATGACCGCTACAGTATCGTCCGATCGCCCAGTCGCTCTGATCACCGGTGCCACTCGTGGCCTCGGACATGCGATTGCCGTTGAACTGGCGAAGACGCACCACGTCATCGTTGGCGGACGATCAGCCGAAGCAGTAGGTCGCGTGGTCGACGAGTTGGGTGATGCTTCAGCCTTTGTCGCCGATCTGACGAATGAGGACGAGGCCGCCCAAGCTCTTTCGGACGTGTTGGCCACAGTGGGGCGTCTCAATGTCCTCGTCAACAATGCTGGTGTTGGCAAAAAGGCAACGCTTGATGACACGACTCGCGACGATTGGCGCTGGGTCTTGGAAACCAACGTCATTGCTGTCGCTGACGTGACACGGATGTGTCTGCCGAAGCTACGCGAGAGTTTCGGCACGGTCGTTGTCATCAACTCCGGTGCTGGTGTGCGCGTCTATCCCTCTGACGCTGCGTACACGGTCTCGAAGTGGGCGTTGCGCTCTTTCACCGATTGTCTGCGTGAAGCTGAACGTGGCCGGGTTCGCGTTGTCGCTATTCACCCTGGACGTATCGATACTGATATGCAGGTCGCTATGCAGGCTCAGGCTGGCAAGACCTACAACCCTGATGATCACATGCGTGCTTTTGATGTTGCGAAGACTGTGCGTCTTGCCGTCGATATGCCAGCCTCGACGAACATTGACGAGCTACACATTCGAACGACCGAAGCGAAGAAGACCAACCCGTCTATCTGAGTTTCTTCGCTATGAAACCACTGTTACTGCCCGAACTTGAACGGACAAAGGGGGCGCGATCATGACTGATCAGCGACCCCCTTTTCGTTATGCTCCCCTACTCGTAGGTTAAAGGAGTAGGAGAAGTCTCGTCCTTATTTCTTCTGGGCGGAGGCCTTCTTCTTCGCGACAGACTCATTCTTCGCACTCGCGAGAATATCTGCCAGGAACTCCCCGGTAAACGACCCCTTCACCTTCGCAACTTCTTCTGGTGTTCCTTCAGCAATGACGCGACCACCACCGGAACCACCTTCGGGGCCCATATCAATGATCCAATCAGCGCACTTAATGACGTCCAGGTTGTGCTCAATGACGATGACCGTATTGCCTTTGTCAACCAGCGATTGCAAAACCAGCAGAAGTTTACGAATATCCTCGGAATGTAAGCCGGTCGTCGGCTCGTCCAGCACATAGATCGTTCGTCCAGTCGAACGACGCTGCAGTTCGGACGCGAGCTTCACACGCTGTGCTTCGCCACCCGACAGTGTTGTTGCCGCCTGCCCCAATCGCACGTAACCCAGGCCAACCTCGACAAGGGTATTGAGATGTCGCGCAATCCTGGAGATCGGCGCGAAAAACTCCGCCGCTTCAGACACCGGCATATTCAGAACGTCTGCGACTGACTTCCCCTTGTAAAGAATCTCCAAGGTTTCACGGTTGTACCGTGCACCATGGCAAACTCCGCAGGGAACGTACACGTCAGGCAGGAAGTTCATTTCGATCTTCAGAGTGCCGTCGCCCTTGCAGGATTCACAGCGTCCGCCCTTCACATTGAAGGAGAAACGGCCCGGACCGTAGCCTCGTACCTTCGCTTCCTGTGTTTCCGCGAACAGCTTACGAATCGCATCCCACACGCCCGTATACGTCGCAGGGTTCGAACGTGGCGTACGACCGATCGGCGACTGATCAACGTGGACAACCTTATCGAGATGCTCGAGGCCACTCATTGAACGGTAACGACCTGACACAAGGCGCGCACCGTTCAAACGCGATGCCAGCGTGCGGTACAGAATCGAATTCACCAGCGTGGACTTTCCCGAACCGGACACGCCCGTCACAGCGGTAAAGGTGCCGAGAGGGAACGAAACTGTCACGTCGTTGAGATTATGCTCGCGTGCACCCTTGACCGTCAGCATGCGCTCGGGATCAACCGGGCGACGAGTAGCTGGCACTCCGATGGAACGACGGCCCGACAGGTAGTCGCCAGTCAGTGATTTCTTGTTGTTCTTCAAGTCTTCCAGAGTGCCGGAGTGGACAATCCAACCACCCGTTTCACCGGCACCCGGACCGATATCGACGATCCAGTCAGCGGCTTCCATCGTTTCTTCATCGTGCTCGACAATAATCAGCGTATTGCCAAGGTCGCGAAGACGCTTCAAGGTATCGATGAGCTTGCGATTGTCACGCTGGTGCAGACCGATCGACGGTTCGTCGAGCACATACAGGACGCCAACCAAACCGGAGCCAATCTGCGTGGCTAGACGAATACGCTGCGCTTCGCCGCCCGACAGTGTTCCGGCACCACGTGACAGCGTCAGATAGGTCAGGCCAACATCGACAAGGAAATCGAGGCGAGCACGAATCTCTTGCAGGATTGGCTTGGCAATCGCCTGCGAACGCTGATCCAACTCCAACGCATTGAGGTGTGCGCGGGCATCTGAAATCGACAGGTCAGACAGTTCAGCAATCGATAGATCGCCCACTGTCACCGCAAGAACCTCGGGACGCAGACGAGCCCCCTGACACGTCGGACACGGAACCTCACGCATATAGGCGTTGAGCTTCTCCGACACCCATTCCGATTCGGTTTCCTCGCGCTTGCGCTCAACGTAGGTGACGGCACCTTCGAAGCCTGTCGTGTACGAGCGTTCGCGTCCCCATCTGTTGCGGAACTTGACCTTGACCTCGTAGTCCTTACCAAACAGGATGGCTTCGCGGACGTTGTCGGGCAGGTCCTTCCACGGAGTTGTCATCTCGAATCCGAGTTCACCGGACAAGGACTCCAGCAGGCGCTTGTGGTACTTGAAGTTTGAGTTCCACACGATCACCGCACCGTCGGCCAGCGACAGTTCCTCGTCGGGAACCAGTAGGTCAGGATCAACTTCAAGCTTCGACCCAATACCCGTACAGTCTGGGCAGGCGCCGTAGGGAGCGTTAAAAGAGAATGTACGAGGTTCGATTTCTTCCAACGCTAGCGGGTGGTCGTTCGGGCACGAACGCTTTTCCGAGTATCGGCGACGACGATCAGGATCGTCCTCGTCCAGGTCGACCATGTCAATAATGACGAGGCCATCGGACAGACGGAGAGCTGTTTCTACCGAATCAGTAAGGCGCTGGCGCATACCGGAACGCACCACGAGCCGGTCAATGACGACCTCGATCGTGTGGCGCAGTTTCTTTTCCAAAACTGGAGCGTTCTCGAGTCTAACCAATTCGCCGTCGATGATCGCACGCGTGTAGCCGGACGTCTTCAGCTCATTGATCAGGTCCTGATATTCACCCTTGCGTCCACGCACGACCGGCGACAGAACCTGGAAACGCGTTCCCTCGTCCATGGAACGCACTCGATCCACAATCTGCTGGGGAGTCTGCGCCTGAATGCGTGCGCCACACTTCGGGCAGTGAGCGATCCCCGCACGCGCGTACAGCAAACGCAGGTAGTCGTGAATCTCAGTAATCGTGCCAACCGTGGAACGCGGGTTGCGCGATGTCGACTTCTGGTCAATCGAGACCGCGGGCGACAGACCCTCGATGAAATCGACGTCGGGTTTGTCCATCTGACCGAGGAACTGGCGCGCGTACGACGACAGAGACTCCACGTATCGACGCTGGCCCTCTGCGAAGATCGTATCGAATGCCAACGATGACTTACCGGAGCCGGAAAGCCCCGTAAAAACAATCATTGTGTCTCGAGGCAACTCGAGGCTGACATCCTTCAAGTTATGCTCGCGAGCACCAGAAATAACTAAAGATTCATGCACCCTCACAGTCTACTCGGCGCCGAGTTCGAATGTCGTACATGTGTTCCATCGTCAAACGGCAGTTTAACTGGCATTATGAGGCAATGAGCCTCTACATGATCGAATACACCTACGACCATTCACTCGAGTCGTTGATCCAGTCATTCAGGCCCGCTCACCGCCAGTTCCTGCGAGACCTGCATTCACGCGGCATTGTGGTGGCTTCCGGCTTCCTGCGTGATAGGGGAGAAAATGATGCGCTGATTATTCTTCGCGCCAATTCGGCTCAGGATGTTTTCAAGATCCTCGCTGACGATCCTTTTGCTCTTCAGGGGTTTGTCGAAACCTGCAAGATTCGCGAATGGGTGCCGACGATCGGCTTCGGGGCCGAAGGGTTCGATATGGAATTCCCCTTTTCGTAAGAGAATTGACGAAGCCTGGCGTGGCGTTTCATATGCAATCACCGCCCGTTGCGCCTACCGTTGAGTCATGGCTTACTTTGCAGTGACTTACGTTTATGACCCTGCCCAATCAACGCTGATGGACGAGGTTCGTCCCAAGCACCGCGCATTCTTAACGCAGTTGAAGGACGACGGATTTAACGTGGCCTCGGGCCCCGTTACCGGCGATCATCCGACGGCTCTGCTGATTTTCGAAGCTGAGAACGCTGATAAGGTCGCGTCGCTTCTTGATGAGGATCCGTTCAAGAAGGCCGGTGTCATTCTTGAGCGCATCATCGGCGAGTGGAATCCGGTGATTAACCGCTTCTGATTGTTCAGTGCGGTGTGGGAGAACGCTTTGGCGTTCTCCCACACGTGCATGTACGGCATCTGTTCAAGCTTGTGCCGGGTCAGAATTATGCGGTGTCAGGGGCGCCGATGGCCTCTGCATGAGCGTGTTTACGCTTGTGGTACAGGCGGTGGCTGGCTTCAATCAAAAGTCCGGCACCGATTCCTGCCACCCCGATCACAAGCCAATGTTCGTGCGTTGGCCAGCTGAGCGCTAAGAAGGTGCGGATGACGGGAATGAAGACCCCAAGGAAAGCTCCGAGTGCCATGAGGAACAGGAGTCCACCACGCCAGCCTAAGAGCGGACGAGCGGTGACCGAGACTAGCCAGAGCGCGCCGACAATCAGCGAAAGCGTGGCAATGGTCCTCGCGTAGTCATCTCCAGGGCCCACGATTGCGTAGCTACCAAGCGCTGCCAGAGTCAAGGCAATTCCTGCGGGCACCGCTAAGGCAAGTGTTCGGTGCAGGAACCCAGGCACGTAACGCCTAGCATTCGGTGCGAGAGCAAGGAAGAATGCGGGGATGCCGATCGTCAGTGCATCGATGTAGGTGAAGTGACGTGGAAGGAACGGGTATTCCCACGCCATCAGAGCACACGTCACAACGATCAACGCCGCGTAAACGGTTTTGGCAAGGAAGAGAGCACAGACGCGTTCCATATTCGCAATGATGCGTCGTCCTTCACCCATCACTCCTGGTAGTACAGCAAACTTCGAATCAATCAAGACGATCTGCGCAACAGCCTTCGTTGCCTGGGACCCGTTGCCCATCGCGATTCCAAGGTCGGAATCTTTCAGAGCAAGGGCATCGTTCACTCCGTCGCCTGTCATTGCGACCGTGTGCCCATGAGCCTGCAGTGCCTGGACCATCGCGCGCTTCTGCTCCGGCGTCACACGCCCGAACACATCCGTTTTCTCAACGATCTGGCCGAACTCATCTGACAAAGTATCTACGGGGAGAGATCGCGCATCCATGATGGCCAAAGGCTTCCCGTCGGAACGACTCAAACCCGCTTGGCGTGCCAGAGCGCCAACAGTCACCGGATTATCACCCGAAATCACTCGAACGCGGACGTCTTGGCGAGCAAAATATGTCAACGTATCGGCTACGTCTATACGCAAGTCTTCTTCCAAGACAATGATGCCCACAACGCGTCGTGCGTCTGGAAGCAGGTAGTCACCGGAAGAAACGTCGAGTGCCGTTGCCTCGTCGCACTCGTGGCTACAAGCCAGAGCAACAACGCGCAAACCTTCCGACGAATACTCGTCGATGAGCTGATCAAACTCCCCGGATTCTTGCGAAGAACGAAGAATCTCCGGAGCCCCCAAATACCAGCTACCACTAGTAGTGCTACACGCTGACCACTTGCGAGCTGATGAGAACGGAATCGCCCAATTCACCTGGCCTAGATCCGCGTCGGAACAATAGTCGTCAATCGCCTGCGCTGTTGCATTCGCGCGATTGGCGCTCAGAGCTTTCAAAGCGAGCGTGGCCTTGTCCTCCGAAACATTCGCACCAAGGCGAAGCGTGCGCACCCGAATATGGCCTGTGGTGAGAGTGCCCGTCTTGTCAACGCAGAGGCTGTCGACTCGTGCGAGAACTTCTACCGCAGGCAGTTCTTGGACAAGCACTCCCCTGCGCGCCAACGTCGCCGAACCGATCGCGAAGTTCATTGAAGTCAGCAACACGAGGCCCTGCGGAATCATTCCCACAACGCTCGCGACCGCCAGCACGATCGCTTGGTTCCAGGCCGCATCAGTGCCGGCAATGCGGGTTTGCGACCACATGGTCAGCACAATCACCGGAATGAGTAGCGCGGAAATGACACGCAGAACCTTGTTGATACTCACCTGAATATGCGAAATAGTCCGCGTGTAGATGCGAGCTCGACGAGAAAGATCCTGCGCGTACGTCTTCGCACCCACCGCATGGGTAACCATGATCGCACTACCAGCAACGACCGAGGTTCCTGCAAGAACCTGATCGCCCGCTTTCTTCTTGACGGGTGTTGATTCACCGGTCAGTAGCGCCTCGTCAACCTCTAGGCCTGAGGACTCTTCAACGACGCCATCTGCGCAAATCTGCGTGCCCAATTCAAGGCACATGACATCATCAAGCACAACATCCTTGGCGGGGATCTCTTGAGTTTTGCCACCACGAATAACCAAGGCTGTTGGAGCATCGACGATTGCGAGCGAATCAAGAGTCCGCTTCGCCTTCAATTCCGAAGCAATGCCGATAATCGCGTTGAAAACCAGCACGCCTCCGAAGACAACATCCTGAGGATGCCCGAAGATGAGCACCAGCACCGCAGCACTGATCAGGATCGCGTTAAACAACGTGAAAACATTCTCGCGAATAATCGAAGCAATTGATCGCGAGGTTCTTTGGCGAACATCATTCGTATCACCGCGTGCAACGCGTTCTCTCACCTCAGCGTGCGTCAGACCGGAGAATGTTGAAGAGTGCGTCATTACGTCCTTCAGTGTAGGCGAGGATTTTAAGTCGGACGGGTACGTAAGCCCCATCTGGGCAACGTGTCAGTCAAGAGTACGAGCGGGCTTTTCCTTCTTCAGAGCGTGGGGGTCTAAAGGGGCATCCTTTGATGCCATTGAACGGCTCTTCAGCAACGATGTCACGACCGTAACCACGATGGTCACGATAATGAAGGACAAGGATGGAAGGATTCCGATTTCCGGTGCCCAATGAATGCCTTCGCCTCCGTTAAGGAACACAAGCGTGTTCTCGTGCATCGCGTGGAAAACCAGCTTCATTCCGATAAAGGCAAGTATTGCTGCCAAGCCGTAGTGCAGGTAAACCAGTCTTTCCAGCAGGCGTTCGATCAGGAAGTAGAGCTGACGCAGACCAAGCAGAGCGAACGCGTTCGATGCGAACACCAAATAGGGTTCATGGGTCAGTCCGAAGATTGCCGGAATCGAGTCGAAGGCAAACATCAGGTCAGCGGTGCCCAGCGCAAAGACCACGAGGAGCATCGGCGTCAGATACGTGCGACCACCGTGACGGTGCAGGAACTTGTCACCAATGAAACCGTCGGTCACGGGGAAAACGCGACGCATCAGTTTGACGAAGGAATTCTCGTGGTATTCCTCGTCTTCGTGTTCATCTTCTCCGCCAATACCTTCACGTGCTTGCGAGAACGCGGTCCAGAGTAGCCAGGCGCCAAAGATAAAGAAGACCCACGTGAAGCGTTCAATCAGCGCTGCGCCAACAAGAATGAAGACGAGGCGCAGAACGAGGGCGATGATAATGCCGGACAACAGTGCCTTCTGTTGATAGTTACGAGGCACCCTGAACGACGACATAATGATGATAAAGACGAACAGATTATCGAGTGACAGAGCCTTTTCTGTCAGGAAGCCAGCGTAGTATTCGCCGGCATATTGGCCACCGTAGACGCCCCAAATGATGAGGCCAAAGGCAAGACCAAGAAGAACGTAACCGATCGACCACCAGGTCGATTCTTTAAGAGTCGGAGCGTGCGGTTTACGCACGTGGCCAACGATGTCAACGGTAATGAGGGCAAGAATTGCGACGGCCAGACCAAACCAGCCGAGGGCGTGAACATGCACGGGTGGGAACCTCTCTGAGGTACGAGCAATTATAGTGAGGTCTCTTCCCACCCGATGTTCGGGCTGCTGATCCGAGCGATGCTCGTGTCCAACGCCGTGGTGACGAACCAGCACTTCGTGGGATTACTCCCCTCGCAAACTAGTCTACCCAGATTGCGCTGCGATACTCCGATGAAAAACCGGTATGTGGAGAACCTAACGAGATTACCCCCTGAGCGGACACTTCAGCTCGAACTAGTTAGCTGCCCTCATTTGGCGCAGTTCCTTCTTCAGATCCTGCAATTCATCGCGTAGACGCGCAGCGACCTCGAACTGTAGGTTCTCGGCGGCTACCATCATTTGCTTCGTCAGGTCTTCGATCAGTTCTTCAAGATCTGCTTGCGCTAAACCTGCGAGGCTCCGTGTGTCAGGCTTCGAACGAGCAGATGCTGTTTTTTCCTTACGGTATCCGCCGTCGAGTAGCGTGCGCGTATCAACTTCTTCTCGCATAAGCATGTCGGTGACGTCAGCGATCTTCTTACGCAGTGGCTTCGGGTCGATGCCATGGACGGTGTTGTAGGCAATCTGCTTCTCACGACGACGCTCAGTTTCGTTGATCGCAGCTTGCATAGAAGGAGTGATGTTGTCGGCATACATATGTACTTCGCCCGACACGTTACGTGCTGCACGACCGATCGTCTGGATCAGCGATCGAGTCGAACGCAGGAAGCCCTCCTTGTCCGCATCGAGGATCGAAACAAGGGAAACTTCCGGCAAATCCAGACCTTCACGCAACAGGTTGATGCCGACCAGGACGTCGAAGTCGCCTTGACGCAGTTCTCTAAGCAACTCAACGCGACGCAGGGTATCGATGTCAGAGTGCAGGTACTCGACACGGACGCCACGCTGAGCGAGATACTCGGTCAGGTCTTCGGCCATCTTCTTCGTGAGCGTCGTGACAAGAACACGCTCGTCCTTTTCGACACGCTCGCGGATCTGTTCCAGAAGATCGTCAATCTGTCCCTTCGTGGGCTTGACGATAATCTTTGGATCCACCAGTCCAGTTGGGCGAATCACCTGTTCCACTACCCCATCGCTTCGCTCAAGTTCGTAGTCACCCGGGGTTGCCGACAGGTAGACCGTCTGGCCGATGCGTTCAACAAATTCGTCCCATTTCAACGGTCTGTTATCCATTGCTGAGGGCAGTCGGAAACCATGATCGACCAGGGTACGCTTACGCGACATATCGCCCTCGAACATGGCACCGATCTGCGGAACTGTCACGTGCGATTCGTCGATGATCAGGACAAAGTCATCGGCAAAAAAGTCCATCAGCGTATGGGGCGGAGTGCCGGGGCCTCGTCCATCGATATGACGCGAATAGTTTTCAATGCCCGTGCACGACCCGATTTCTTTAAGCATTTCCAGGTCGTATGTGGTGCGCATGCGCAGACGCTGGGCTTCAAGCAGCTTGCCTTGGGATTCGAACCACGTGAGGCGTTCTGCCAGTTCTTCTTCAATCGAGGCAATGGCGCGCTTCATGCGTTCTTCGCCGGCAACGTAATGGCTGGCTGGGAATAGATAGACGTGATCGACTTCGTTGATAACATCACCGGTCAGGGGATGCAGGACTGCCAGCGAATCAATTTCATCCCCGAACATTTCGATGCGGATCGCCAGCTCCTCGTACACCGGGATGATTTCGATGGTGTCGCCACGAACTCGGAAAGTGCCTCGTGTGAAGGCGACATCATTGCGAACGTACTGCATGTTAACGAAGGCGCGAAGAAGGGTGTCGCGGTCGACGATCATGCCACGTTCCAGCTCAACCATGCGCTCGACGTACTCTTCCGGAGTACCCAAGCCGTAGATGCACGACACGGAGGCAACGACCACCGTGTCACGACGGGTCAGCAGGTTGTTCGTCGCCGAGTGGCGCAGGCGTTCGACCTCGTCGTTGATCGACGAGTCTTTCTCGATGTATGTATCCGTCTGCGGAATATAGGCTTCCGGCTGGTAGTAGTCGTAGTACGACACGAAGTACTCGACAGCGTTATTAGGCAACAGTTCGCGGAATTCAGCGGCAAGCTGGGCGGCAAGCGTTTTATTCGGCTCGATAATGAGCGCCGGTCGCTGAATCTGCTCAATGAGCCACGCGGTCGTTGCGGTTTTACCCGTGCCCGTAGCACCGAGGAGAACAATATCCTGTTCGCCGTCATTCAGGCGCTTGACCAATTCCGCGATTGCAGTCGGCTGGTCGCCCGATGGTGTGTAGTCAGAGACAACCTCAAACGGCGCTTCTTGCCGCACAACTCGTTTGCTCACAGTCCTACCGTAGTCACTTTGCCAGACTCATGCCGATTGGGGACCTATCGTCTGCTCGTGATGTACGAGGCCGGGATCATCTGCCGGTCGGACTGCCAGTTGTGCCCGAGTTTGTCAGCCATTGGGCATGAACTGTCGCAACCAGACGTTGAAGATCCACGAGCGAGCCGGTATTTGTGATCCAAATGTGGCAGATCGCGCGTCGTTCATCACTGTTCGCTTGGGATGCGATTCTTTTCCGGGCCTCGTCAATCGTCATCCCGCGGGCTTGTAGACGGTTCAGGCGCATATCAAGCGGAACATCGACCATAATCACGGCGTCAAACTGGTTGTGCATGTGTTGCTCAGTCAGCAGAGGAACATCGTAAAGAGCAATGTTCCCCGGTTGGGCGGTTGAAAGAATCTGGCGGGAACGCTCAGCAATCAAAGGATGAGTGATTGCTTCCAATGTCTTTCGGGCACTGGCATCAGTGAAGACCTGCTGGGCTAGTGCTCCTCGATTGAGAGTCCCGTCATCATTCAAGATGGCATCACCAAACACTTCTTCGATACGACGAAGACCGACGCTTCCAGGTTCGACAACTTCACGTGCGATGGCATCTGCGTCAGCAACGACCGCGCCAAGACTCGCAAACGCAGTGGCAACAGATGACTTTCCAGAGCCAATTCCACCGCTCAAACCGACGAGCAGTGCGCGATCTGTTGGAATGACGAAAGGACGAAGAAAGTCAGCAGATGCGCCTCCCATGTGAATCTGGGTCATGATGCATTCCTGACGGCTGTTACGATCCGAGCGACTTCATCCTGATCCGTTGCAATCGCAACGCTAGGAAGATCCTCAACGCACAGCTCAATATGAGTCATAGCTTCATTGTCCTATATGAGTCGACGAGCGACTAGCGTCCGCTATTCTTTAACGTTCGCACAGGCTGGAGAATACAGTCATAGGAGAATCAGTCGACGCGTGGTGTGACTAAACGCGTGTGCCCCACGAACACAGTTCGTGGGGCACACGTTCATCACATCAGAGCCGAGGCTCTGTGATCAGTTCAGTTTCCGTTCGTGAGCTTCTCACGCAGAGCTGCGAGAGCCTCATCGGAAGCGAGGGTACCAACGGTCTCCGGCTCGACGGAGGACGAGGAAGAGGTGGCTTCGGGAGCAACCGGAGCTGCTTCGGCGTCTTCTTCCTGTGCCTTGATGACCTGAGCCTTGTGGGCCTGCCAGCGTGCCTGCGCTTCGGCATACTGTGCTTCCCAAGCCTCGCGCTGCGCCTCGTAGCCTTCCATCCATTCCTGGGTTTCCGGATCGAAGCCTTCGGGGTACTTGTAGTTGCCGTCTTCGTCGTACTCAGCGGCCATGCCGTACAGCGAGGGATCAAACTCTTCAGAGGTCGGATCGACGCCTTCGTTTGCCTGCTTGAGCGACAGGGAGATGCGACGACGTTCGAGGTCGATATCGATGACCTTCACGAATGCGTCGTCGCCAACCTTGACGACCTGATCCGGCAGCTCGACGTGACGTTGAGCAAGCTCGGAAATGTGGACGAGACCTTCGATGCCGTCTTCGACGCGGACGAATGCGCCGAAGGGAACAAGTTTCGTGACCTTGCCCGGCACGACCTGGCCGATCGCGTGGGTACGGGCAAATGCCTGCCACGGATCTTCCTGGGTTGCCTTGAGGGACAGGGAGACGCGTTCGCGATCCATGTCGACGTCGAGAACCTCGACGGTGACTTCCTGGCCAACCTCGACGACCTCTGACGGGTGATCGATGTGCTTCCAGGAGAGTTCGGAGACGTGGACGAGGCCGTCGACACCACCGAGGTCGACGAATGCACCGAAGTTAACGATCGAGGAGACGTTACCGGTACGGACCTGGCCTTTGCCAAGAGTGTGGAGGAAGTTCGTGCGAACCTCGGACTGGGTCTGCTCGAGCCATGCGCGACGCGAGAGCACAACGTTGTTGCGGTTCTTGTCGAGCTCGATGATCTTCGCTTCGATCTCGCGACCGATGTACGGTGCGAGGTCGCGAACGCGACGCATTTCAACGAGGGATGCGGGGAGGAAGCCACGAAGGCCGATGTCGAGGATAAGACCACCCTTGACGACCTCGATGACGGTGCCGGTGACAACGCCATCTTCTTCCTTGACCTTTTCGATCTGGCCCCAGGCGCGCTCGTACTGTGCGCGCTTCTTCGACAGGAGCAGACGGCCTTCCTTGTCTTCCTTCTGGAGGACGAGGGCTTCGATCTTGTCGCCAACGGCAACAACATCGTCAGGGTTCACATCGTGCTTGATGGAGAGCTCGCGAGAGAGGATAACGCCCTCAGTCTTGTAGCCGATGTCGAGGAGGACCTCATCGTGGTCGACCTTGACGACAGTGCCCTCGACGATGTCGCCATCGTTGAAGTACTTGATGGTTGCGTCGATGGCGGCAAGCAGATCTTCGGTCGAGCCGATGTCATTAACCGCGACCTGCGGCGTATTGGTGGTCATGTAGTTGTGTCTCCGAAACGGACTGAATAGTAGGTGTACAGAAGTGGCGAATCGGCAATCGCATACACGAGTGCCAAGACACCGCTAGTAAGTCTACCAGTTCGTTAACGCGCTCTTTTCCACTGTTTGGTGGATAAAAACGTGGTTTCGGTCGCGTTTATCCGTTACGGACACACATTTGATCACGCATCCACCTAGTGGGCGGCGGCCATCCAGTTCTCTCCCACTCCCACTGCGACGTCCAAAGGCACCGTCAATTGGACCGGCGAGCTCATCTTGTCGCGGACAAGCTCCTCAGCCTGCTGACGTTCTTCCGGTGCTATTTCAAGGAGCAATTCGTCGTGGATTTGGAGCAGTACGCGTGACTTCATGTCAGCCTGATGCAGAGCGTCGATGACGTTGACCATCGCAATTTTCACGATATCCGCTGCACTCCCCTGAATCGGCGCATTCAAAGCAGCACGTTCGGCCATTTCGCGGCGCTGCCGGTTCGATGAGGTCAGGTCGGGCAGATAGCGCCTACGACCGAACATCGTTTCCGTGTAGCCGTTGATCCGAGCCTCGTCGACGAGCGAATTCAGATAGTCGCCTACCCCCGCGAAGCGTTCGAAATAGCGGTCACGCAACGCGGCTGCTTCGTGGACGGGAATATGCAGCTGTGCGGACAGACCGTATGAGGACAAGCCATATGCGAGACCATATGACGTGGCCTTGATGCGAGAGCGTTGTTCACCCGTCACCTCTTCAACGGGCGTATCGAAAACCATCGCAGCCATCGTCTTGTGCAGGTCCTCGCCGGTAGCGAAAGCTTCGATCAAGCCCTCATCTGCCGACAAATGCGCCATGATGCGCATTTCAATCTGGGAATAGTCGGCGCTCATCAAAGACTCAAAGCCGGGACCAGCAACAAAACCGGAACGGATCTTCAGGCCATCTGGGCTACGAGCCGGAATATTCTGCAGATTCGGGTCCTTGGATGCCAAACGGCCAGTTGTGGTAACAACCTGTGAGAACGTCGAGTGAATGCGCCCATCGGGGTTGGTGGAAGAAATCAACGTGTCCACCATCTGCTTCAATTTGATTCGATCACGGTGCATCAGCAATGAGTCAAGGAATACGAAGCCCGGACCACCCGAATCTCGCGTCTTTTCGCGCAAGCCAGCAAGAGCCTCAGCGTTCGTCGTGTAGCCGGTCTTCGTCTTCTTTGTCTTGGGAAGATCGAGGACCTCGAAAAGAATCCTCTGCAGTTGCTTGGGACTGGAAAGATTCACATCTTCACCAATCACATCAAGAGCAGTCTTGCGGGCCGCATCAACTTCGAATCCCAGTTGCCTCGACTGGGAGCGCAACTCGTCACTATCAACGGCAATACCTGTCGCTTCCATCTTCGCCAAGACCCTAGATACGGGAAGCTCCATCTGTGTCAGCAGGTCCAGTTCACCGTTATCCGCTAAAAGCGCGCTCAAGGTCTTCCACACAAACGGCAGGGAGTAGCAGATACGCGCGCATCGTTGAATACGTTCTTGAATCTCACCGCTGCCGACGATCTCGAAGAGAGCGTCCGTCTTCTTTTCTTCTTCGGGCAACTCAATGTTGAAATAGCGGTTCAAGATTTCTTTGATCTCGACGCTCTTTGAATCGGGGCGTGCGAGATAGGCGGCAAGCTGAACGTCCTTCGAAGGCCACGCCATCGCCCACCCGTGTCCTGCCAAAGCGTGAGACAGAGCTTTGGCATCATGAACGACGTGCGAATCGCTGTGCTTCAGGACCTTCACTAAAGCCTGATCCTGCACCGGAGAGAGCATGGTCGGGTCAATGACAAGGACACGACTTCCTGCGCTCAACGCAAGAAGATCGATGTGTCCATGAGCAGGGATGCCCTCCCCGTCGGCCCAAATCGCATCAATGTGGCCAGCTGAGCGCGCCCAGTCGGAAATGTCAGTGGTATCGGAGGCGACCGACACCGTTAAGGGTGCCGTCCAAAAAGCCGGGTCAGCTTCGTCCCCCGATTTCTCTACTGAGTCATCGCCCACTCTGACCGCAAGCACCTGGTTACGCAGGCGCCCAAACTCCAACGTATCGAACAACGCAAGCAATTCAGTCTTTTGAGTAGCCCCGGGAACAAGATCCCCCAGCTCAACCCCCACGTCCAGATCCGTGAGCAGACGATTCAAACGACGATTACGCGCCACATCACCAGCATGTTCGCGCAGTGCCTCGCCACGCTTACCCTTCACCTGATCAGCATTCGCCATCAGGTTATCGAGGCCATCGAACTCGTTAATCAGCTTCGCCGCTGTCTTCGGTCCAATACCGGGAACACCGGGCAAATTATCAGAGGTCTCACCGACAAGAGCCGCAATTTCCGGGTAACGGAACGGTGGGACACCGTACTTTTCTTCAACAGCAGCGGGCGTCATGCGCTTCAAGTTCTCGGTCGACGCACCCGGATATAGAACCGTCACATTCTCAGTCACCGTCTGGAAAGAATCCCTATCCCCCGACGCGACCAAGACACGCATCCCGGCTTTCTCACCACGGTGAGCAAGGGTGGCCAAAATATCGTCGGCTTCGTAGCCGTCCTTGCGCAGGGAACGAATACCCATCAGGCCCAAAATCTGGCTAATCAGTTCAACCTGGCCTTTAAAGGGTTCCGGCGTCGCATCACGCGTGCCCTTATACTCCGGATACTCCTCGGTGCGGAATGAATGGCGCGACACGTCAAACGCCACTGCAACATGTGTCGGCTTTTCCTCTTGGATCATCTTCACCATCATCTTGATGAAGCCGTACACCGCATTCGTATGTTGCCCCGAATGGGTCACGAAACGGTCAGCCGGAAGAGCATAGAACGCGCGAAAAGCCATCGAATGGCCGTCGATAATCAGCAAAGTGTCACTCACACATGTAACCCTAGAGGTATGCATGGACAAACCGCACGACAAACCACGCCCGATCCTTCCCACGATGGCGGATTCGTGGGCGCACATTGGCCTCATTCCCTGATGGAAGCCATGCGAATGGATGTGTTAGAACATTCGCCCGAAAAAACAGTGATCTCTATGCCCGTCGAAGGAAACACCCAGTCAGCTGGGATTCTTCACGGTGGGGCAAGCGCAGCGCTCGCGGAAACAGCGGCATCATTTGCTTCCCAGATTCACGCTCGTAACGTTCACGGCGCTGATCGCGGGTTCGCGATGGGCACTGAACTGACGATTTCCCACATCTCGTCGGTTTCTACCGGTCGAGTAATCGCGACGGCAACGGCTATTCACCTAGGTGGTTCATCGACGGTCCACCTTGTTGAAATAAAGAACGAGGCCGGGAAGCTGATTTCGTCGGCGCGCGTAACGAACCGGATTATGGCGCGACGAGTTTGATGCTTATAGGCCAAAACGTGTTGGTTTCGGTTTAGTAGGTTTCGTGCC
>NZ_JAQEVQ010000016.1:0-37874 GCF_027694595.1 Pauljensenia sp. OF14-1SRA
TGGTACTGCACCCGACAGAGTGTGGGAGAGTAGGACACCGCCGCAATACAACTCAAGTAAACCCCTTGGAGCACCACTCCAAGGGGTTTACTGCTATGCGCAAAGTGTGAAGACGGTTTGCACTGTCGTTCTTTCAACATGCTCGCCCACGGGCACTTCCCTAGGTACTCAGTGACGTGCGTGCCCATCTGAGAGCACTGTTGATGCTCCTCTTCTGCAATCGAGCTTTCGCGCCACAGTGGTGTGTTACCCTCTAGCATCTCTCGTATTGTGGCTCGTTGTCAGCAGTGAATCCTCGTTATATAGTGCGTAACCTTCAAGGCTCCCATAGACTGAACATAACATCGTTCTCAATGTAAGGAGAAAACCATGAACCTCGACGATCTCAAGGGCAAGGCCGAAGAACTCAAAGACCAGGCCACCGACGCTGCCAAGGGCATGATGAGCGAAGAAAACACCGACGGCGTCCTGGATAAGGTTGCAGACGCGGCCAAGAAGGCTACCCGTGGCAAGTTTGATGACAAGATCGACGCAGCTCGCGATGCTGCTGATGACAAGATCGGCGAATGATCCAACGTTAAAGGTGGGCTAGAGGAGACTCTAGCCCACCTTTTATCTATGACTGTCCCTTGGATGTTGGCTCACTCAATGCGTACGTTCGTTGGTCTTGGCTGCCGCATCTGCCCATCTGTCATTAATTCGTAGGCACGTTGAATCAATTAGGGCTCCAGGGGGTTCTTGCTGTGTCTGAACGTACATCAACTAACGTCGATTGAAGAGTGAAATAAATATATAGTAGTTGAGAATTCAAGCAGAATTTAAGGAGTTTATCATGACCCGTCTTGGCGTTATTCTTGGCACCGTCCGTCCGAACCGCGTTGGTGCATCTGTTGCTCAGTGGGTTGCCGACAAAGCAAACGCTGTTGAAGGTGTCGAAGCTGAGGTTATTGACATTGCTTCCTTCAGTCTGCCTCTTTTTGCTGAGCCGATGCCGCCCGCAATGGCCGTCCCGCGGGATCCTGCCGGCGCAAAGTTTAATGAAACCGTTTCGTCTTACGATGCGCTTATCTTTGTTTCGCCGGAGTATAACCACTCAATTCCTGGCGCTCTGAAGAACGCTATTGACTTCCTTGAGCCCAAGGCTCTCGCGAATAAGGGTGTCGGCTTCGTCGGCTACTCCTTCAGCGGTGGCGTCCGTCAGGTTGAACACCTGCGCCAGATTCTGGCGAACTTCGAAGCTGCGATGGTCGCTCAGCAGGTTTCGCTTTCGCTCATTACCGACTTTGAAAACAAGTCGGAATTCAAGCCGGGCGCACACCATGACAACGAGGTTCAGGGCATGGTTGCGGCAATGGTCGCGCGCACTGACGCTCTCGCGCCTCTTCGCTGACAAATAGCTCTCTGTTTTGTGTGGGGGGGGGCGAATGCCCCATCCCCCACATGGTTTTCCGCAATAAAGCACAATAGGATGACCTAACTATATTTAGGGTGTTGCAAGTTGTAGGCATTCTCATGTATAGTTTCGGGTGCCCGAAACTATACATGAGAATGGAGTCTTAATCAATGCATCGCTCAAATACCCGTATTTTCCAAGGAGCGGCACTTACCAGTGTGCTCGGTCTGGCTCTTGCCGGTTGCGCCAACCACGACGCATCCAACGCCAGCGCGAATAGCGGAACGGAGCATGGAAAAGTCGGCATCGTTGCCACCACAACCCAAATCTGTGACTATGTCACGCAGATCGCTGCCGGCGCGCCAGCGACGGCAGGCCTCGTCCTCGAGAAAACAGGCGCAGACGGACAAAAGACCACAATTGGTAGTGAAGATGCCACGAACCAAACGCGACTCGAACTCACCTGCCTTCTTGCCCCCAACGCATCAGCTCACGAACATGAGCTCACTCCCTCGCAAGCGACAGCACTTGCCAAAGCTGACGTGCTTCTTGTATCCGGAGTTGACCTCGAGCATTTCCTCGATCGTGCGATTGAGGCATCCGGCTTCAAAGGAACGATGGGCGTCACCAGTGGCATTCTGACCAGCAAAGAAGTAACCGACCCGCAAGCCATCACCACAGACGATTCGTTGCCCTACACGGTCGAACGAGGTACCCAAAAGGTCGAGGTGCGCAAGTGGCCCTTCCCACCAGCAGAAGGCGAAACGGAACCTGAATTTATCTACGACCCCCACGTGTGGACAAGCCCCAAGAACGCAGCTGTTCAAGTTGCCAACATTGGTGAATTCCTCAAAGAAGTAGCCCCCGACTCCGCCGCAGGAATTGAAGAAAGTGTCAGCGTCTACGCCGACAAACTGCGCAACCTTGACCAGTGGGTCCAAGACTCGATCAATAGCGTTCCGGCAGACTCGCGCATTCTCTTCTCGTCACATGACGCGTTCGGCTACTTCTCCAAGGACTACGGGATCGACTTCATCGGCGCGGCCCTATCTGACTTCAATGAACAGCAGGACGCGACCGCTGAACACATTCAGGAAGCCGCCCAAACCGTCATTGACTCTGGAGCAAAAGCGCTCTTCGCCGAAAACTCGAACAATTCAAAGTCAATCGAGAAGATCGCTGAACTAGCCGGTGTGAAAGCCATCATTGGCGACGACGCCCTATACGGCGATTCCTTGGGACCGGCAGGATCCGCGGGAGAAACCTACACCGGCTCAATCATCCACAACGTCACGACCATCGTCACTGCTTGGGATGGCACGCTGGCCCAGCTTCCAGACAACTTGAAGTAGGCAATACCCGTGACCACGAACGGCATCACCTTTCACGACGCTGGAGTTGGCTACGGGACGCGCGTCGTCCTCACCGGGGTTCAAGGGCGCATGAACCCCGGTGAGGCGCTCGCCCTAGTCGGCCCAAACGGCTCCGGAAAAACGACGCTACTCAAAGCCCTAGCCCGAAGCGTTCCTATTCTCGAAGGACACATTGACGGCATTCCCGACACCATCGGATACGTCCCTCAATCGGCTGACCTCGACCTGACATTCCCCATCACTGTTGAACAAGTCGTCATGATGGGTCTCTACAAACAGATCGGACTTGCCCGTTTCCCCAGGAAAGCCCACCGAGAAAAAGTCGCCAGCACTCTGACAAATGTTGGTCTTCTAAGCCGAGCCAAGGACCGTTTCGGTGAACTATCAGGCGGGCAACGCCAGCGTGTACTCGTAGCGCGCGCACTTATCGCCCAACCGAAACTGATTCTGCTGGACGAACCCTTCAACGGTTTGGACCAGCCCAATCGTGATGCCCTACTCGGAATCATTCGACGCGCAAAAAATGATGGGACAAGCGTCGTCGTTTCAACACACGATCTCTCATTAGCCTATGACGTCTGCGACCAAGCAATCCTTGTCGCTGGGCGCCAGATCGCCTTCGGTCCCGTCCGCGAAGTCCTCACCCCAAAGCTCATGAAACAGGCATACGGATCCGAAAGCCTTGAAACTGAGGCGTGTGAACTGCCGAGCTGTCCCGACGGTCACAAGCAAAGCGGAGAAGTCGCATGAACACGCTGTCCGATGGTGTTGCAACGCTTGTTGAACACCTGCGAACACTCTCCGAATCAATCGTGGGGCTCAGGGGTCTTGCAGCCTATCCCTTCCTATTCCGGCCCTTTATATTTCTTGTCCTTCTATCAATTGTGGCCGGCCTCGTCGGTACGCTAGTGAACCTACGAAAAGCCGAATTTAACGCTGAAGTCATGGTGCACTCAGTGTTCCCCGGAATCGTCGTCGGGTTCATCGTTGGCGGGAGCGACGCCATCATTATTGGTGCCGGATGTGCTGGTATCGCAGTTGTCATTGCACTAGTGGTAAGCCAGTCTTCCAGGCGAGAAAGCGACAACGAATCAGCGCATGAAGGTGCAACAGCGGTCATTCTGACTGCCTTCTTCGCGCTCGGCATGACGATTTCCCTCAAAGTCGGTGATATGTCAGGGCAACTGGAAGCCCTCATGTTCGGGCGCTTGTTGGAAACGACCGACTCTGGGCTTGCTCAGTCGCTGGTCGTCTTTATCCTGACAGGAATCATGCTTGCGCTAACGTGGAAGGAACACCTCTACGTTGCGTTTGACCGGCAGGGAGCGCAGGCGTCACGCATCAACGTCAGAGGCATCGATTACGCGCTGAACGCGTGTATTGCCGCGGTCGTTGTCGCAGCATCGTCGGCAATCGGCGTGCTTCTTGTCATCGCGTTCTTGATCGTTCCAGGGGCGACAGGGCGTCTGCTTGGGCGAACAGTACGACAAGCGAGCATTATTGGAGTGAGCGTGAGCCTTCTTGCCAGCTGGCTAGGCATGCAACTTCTCCTGACCCCCAGCCCGCGCCCCATCTCTCCGCAAGCGGGTGTCGTCCTTGTCCTTGTTGCACTGTTCTTCATCGCTGTCGGTATCGCTGCGATCGGGAAACGAAGGGGAAAGGTGCGCTGTTGATTTCTCATCTGGATGTTCTTCTCCTTCCTTTCATGGAGCTCATTGCCGTGTGTTTGCTCGCCGGTCTGGTCGGCGCTTTCGCCTTCCTCGACCGGAAAATCTTCTTTGCCGAGTCAGTCACGCACGGAACATTCCCAGGAGGCATTCTGGGCGTAGTCATCGCCGCCACGCTTGGAGCGAGCCATGAGCAGATGTCGCTTGCCCTGTTTATTGGCGCGTTCCTTTTCTGTCTTCCCCTGGGTGGGCTGATGCGGTTCATCGGTGGAATTCCGGGGATCTCATCGCAGGCAAGCGCCGGCATTGTGCTGACCTTTGGGTTCGCGATGGGCTACTTCCTGTACCGCTGGTTTTCGCCGTTGCCGATTCAAATCCAGTCGTTTCTGACCGGCTCGATTCTGACGGTTAACTCCTGGGATGTTGCGTCGGCTGGCGCGGGTCTAGTGGTGGTGCTCATCATCGTTGCCGTGTGGGGGAAAGACCTGGTCTTTAAGAGCTACGACCCCATTGATTCATTGACCCGCGGGATGAACACGCGTCTTCTTGAGGGCCTGAGCATCGCAATGGTCATCGGTGCAATCGTCCTGTTGATTCCTGCTGTCGGCACTGTATTGTCGATTGCGCTTTTCGCTGCTCCCGCGGCGGGACTTGCCCCGCTGGTGAAGTCATGGCCACACTTCATGGTTGCCGCTCCGCTCGCGGGGCTGGGAATCGGAGTAATCGGTTTCGCGTGCGGTGTGGCGTTCAACCTTTCGGTTGGTGGCATGATCGCGATTTTCGCCGGCATCTTCTTCGCCGCTACTCGTCTGATCGTGTGGGCTCGTTGCGCGCAAGGGTGACGAGGCCGGGAGGTCGGTTGCGGTTCGCCCGAACGTGAGCCTGGCGGGTTTCGTGAATTCAATGGACGAGGCCGATCGTGGCTTGTACTGCCTCCCAGCTCGATGAGACGATGAGACCGTGCCAGAACAACGTGAACCTGTACAACGCCCTGCGTCCATCCTGCTTGCAGCAACCCCGATCGGTGATGTGGACGACGCTTCACCCCGGTTTATCAGGGCCCTGCAAGAAGCTGAGGTTGTAGCAGCGGAAGACACCCGGCGCATGCTGGCCCTGGCTAGCCGTCTGAACGTTCGAGTAAACGGTAAAGTTCTCAGCTTGCACGATCACAATGAAGGCGACCGGGCAGAAGGCCTCGTCGACCTTGCCGAAGGCGGAGCGCGAATCCTGCTGGTCTCTGACGCCGGAATGCCAACCGTTTCAGACCCCGGGTTCCGCGTGGTGCGAGCAGCGGTCGAACGTGGCGTTCACGTCTCTGCATTGCCCGGTCCGTCGGCCCCTGTTACCGCGCTTGCTGTTTCAGGCCTGCCTTCTGACCGCTTCAGCTTCGAGGGCTTCCTGCCCCGTAAAGACGGTGAAGCAAGCGCCTACCTCGAAGCGCTTGCAGGCGACCCGCACACTCTCATTTTCTTTGAATCAGCCAAACGCGTTCATGGCACCCTGCAACGTATGGCCAGCGCTTTCGGTGGGGAGCGCCAAGCAGTCGTGTGTCGAGAACTGACAAAGAAATATGAAGAAGTTTTACGAGGCTCCCTATCAGACCTGATTACCCAGACAGAGGGGGAAGTACTCGGCGAAATCACGATTGTTATCGCCGGCTTCAAAGGCAAGAAGAGCGCTGAAGACCATGTGAAAACTGTGCTTGCGTTAGCTTCGGAAGGAATGCGACTCAAAGACGCGGCAGCCGAAGTTGCTTCAGCAACAGGCTTGCGGAAGAACGAGCTTTATAAAGCTGCTCTCGCTTACAAAGAACAGTGATATGTGAGCAGATGACCTGAAATGGGGGCGGTGCTACGTGTCAGTAGCACCGCCCCGGCGTCTTGACAGGGAACCAGGCCCCTCTTAGCCAATCTCGGTTGAAGGAACCTCTAGGATCCCGGCGTCTGCCAACTTCTTTGACGCAACAGCCCCAGTTTCCGGTGATACCGGCTCCGTCAGGTCGGAGAGCACTCGCACGGTAAAACCGGCCTTCTTCGCATCCAACGCGGTGTCGCACACGCAATGAGACTGCGCCAAACCGATGACATCAACCTCACTCACTCCGGCCCTATCCAGTAAATCGCCGAGCAAAGTTCCGGCCTCGTCCACCCCTTCGAACCCAGAGTAGGCAGCCGCAAACTGGCCCTTCTTCACGTGTGCGTCAACGTCGAGGTCCCAAATGGCAGGATGCAACTCAGCTTCGGCACTACCGGCCACGCCATGCGGTGGCCACGTGTCCACATAATCCGGGGTCGCAGAGAAATGAGCCCCCGGATCAATATGCCAATCCTGCGTCGTTGCAATAAAGTCGTACGTTTGGCGATGAGCATCCACATACGTGCGGATACGCTCCGCACACGCATTTCCTCCTTCAACGGGTAGAGCCCCGCCTTCACAGAAAGTGGGCTGGACATCGACGATGATGAGTGCGCGTTTCATCTGAGCTCCTCTTATGTGTGTTGCCATCAACTCTACTGCGCTTGTTCACCGTTTCGACTGCGCTTGTTCACCGTTTCGACTGCGCTTATTCAAGCTTTTTCGTCAAACGCTTGTGGAAACAAGAAGCCCGCAGCCCCGTGATTAAGCCCTTTGGGTGCGCTTGTTGAAGAAATACATCAGTGAATTCGGGTCATCTGTGCCCACTGACATGGTGAACAAGCGCGGTGGTGGGGAGGCTGGTTTGGTGAACAAGCGCGGTGGGGGAACGGGGAGACGCGAGTTCGGAATATACCCGACGGGGCACTATCCTTAGAACCATGAGCCGTATTTTGTCTGCAGTAGCTTGGCCTTACGCCAACGGTCCCCGCCACATTGGACACGTTGCCGGATTCGGCGTGCCCTCCGACGTCTTTTCGCGATACATGCGAATGGCAGGACACGACGTATTGATGGTGTCCGGAACCGACGAACACGGTACTCCGATCCTCGTCGCAGCAGACGGCGAAGGCGTGACCGCTCGCGAACTTGCAGACCGCAACAACCGGCTGATCGTCGAAGACCTCGTCGCGCTCGGCCTGTCCTACGACCTTTTCACTCGCACGACCGCCGGCAACCACTACGCAGTCGTCCAAGAAATGTTCCGCACTGTCCGCGACAACGGATACATGATCGAACAGATCACTCGCGCAGCAATTTCACCCTCAACCGGACGCACGTTGCCCGACCGCTACATCGAAGGCACCTGCCCGATCTGTGGCACTGAAGGCGCCCGTGGCGACCAATGTGACGCCTGCGGTAACCAGCTGGATCCCACCGACCTGATTGATCCGCACTCGCGCATCAACGGCGAGACCCCCAAGTTCGTTGAGTCCACCCACTACTTCCTCGACCTACCTGCACTCGCCGAAGCCCTGTCCGCATGGCTCGACGACCGCGAACAATCCGGTACCTGGCGTCCGAACGTCATCAAGTTCTCCAAGAACTTCCTCGAAGACATCCGCCCGCGTGCCATGACGCGCGACATCGACTGGGGCATCCCAGTTCCCGGGTGGGAAGACCAACCGACCAAGCGCCTCTACGTCTGGTTCGACGCCGTCATCGGCTACCTCTCAGCATCAATCGAGTGGGCACGTCGCACCGGCGACCCCGAAGCGTGGCGTCAGTGGTGGAATGATCCCGAGGCCCTGTCCTACTACTTCATGGGCAAGGACAACATCGTCTTCCACTCCCAGATTTGGCCTGCCGAAATGCTCGGCTACAACGGTCAGGGCACCAAGGGCGGAAAGCCCGGAACGCTCGGCGTCCTCAACATGCCGACCGAAGTTGTGTCCAGCGAATTCCTCACCATGGAAGGCAAGAAATTCTCTTCCTCCCACGGCATCGTCATCTACGTCCGTGACTTCCTGGCTCGCTACCAGGCAGATGCCCTGCGTTACTTCATCAGCGCAGCAGGCCCGGAAACCTCCGACTCTGACTTCACATGGGCAGAATTCGTGCGCCGCACCAACGGCGAACTCGTCGCCGGCTGGGGCAACCTAGTCAACCGAACAGCATCGATGATCGCCAAGAAGTTCGGCGAAATTCCTGCTCCCGACGAGCTTGAAGAAATCGACCGTGCGCTATTGGACGAAATCAACAAGGGCTTCGAAACCATCGGTGACCTGATCCGTCACCACCGTCAGAAGGCAGCACTCTCTGAAGCGATGCGACTGGTCGGCGAAGCCAACAAGTACGTCACCGACACCGAGCCCTTCAAGCTCAAGGCCCCCGAACAGCGTGAACGCCTTGCAACGGTTCTACATACCCTCGCCCAAGCTGTCGCTGATCTTAACCTGATGCTCTCGCCGTTCCTCCCTCACGCAGCGAACGACATTGATCGCGTCATGGGCGGTGCGGGCAACATCGCTCCGATGCCACGCATCGAAGAAGTCGAAGAACTCGACCCGCAGGTTCTGCCCGAAGCATTCGACGGTCGCAACGGATACCCGATTATTACGGGTAACTACACCTCAGCTCCAACGTGGGAACGCCACCTCATCACGGTGGGTACCCCGATCGCGAAGCCGACGCCCGTCTTCACCAAGCTCGACGAAGCCATCGTCGAAGAAGAACTCGCACGCTACGCGGATTCAACTCCCGATGATGTGACCGGAGCCTGAGCCTTTGTAAGCTCAACTCAATCAACACCGCGAAAGGTGGGAAGCTCGTCCGCTTCCCACCTTTCGTCTGTCTACGGCAAGATACGCCTTCTTCACTTACCCACCCGGCTTATACAGCCCGCGCCGTGAACAAGCGCGGTGGTTTTTGGGGAGCGCGGCCTCGGCAATAGGAAAAGGCATAAGGATATTTTTAGTTTTCCTAGAAACTACTTTACCTAGGACCTTTTGGACTAAGGATTAATCGCGCCGTCGAAAAACTATCGAGTTTTAATACTTCGATCATCAAATGAAAGAAATCGCTTCTATTTCGGCATTACTATTGTCTAATGGGAAACCTCAACGAAGAGGAAAAGACAACGATGTCTGTCCCATCAACACACTCGAAAGGAGAACCGCCGTATGTTACGACGACGGATCGTGAGTAGCTTGGCTGCCGCTGCGTTGCTCATCGGGGGGGGGGCGCTATCGCCAGCATTTGCCTCGGTGCAAACATCGCAGGAAAACGTTGGAGATATCCTTGGTGCGCCCGCAGCCGTAGAAAAGTCCACGAATGAACGCATCGCTGCATGGCAGAAACTGCAATTTGGTCTCTTCATGCACTGGGGTGTCTACTCAATGTTCGGAGGAAGCTACAAGGGACAAGTTCAGTCCATCGGCTACCCAGAACAAATCAAGGCCTGGATGAACATTCCTCGCGAGGAATACCTCAAAGAAGCCAAGAAGATGACTGCAGACAAATGGGATGCTGCGAAGATCTGCCAGACCGCAAAGAACGCAGGCATGAAGTACGTCATGGTGACTTCGAAGCACCATGACGGTTTTGCCATGTGGGACACCAAGACGACCGACTACAACGTCGTCAAGCAGACAGCATTCGGGAAAGACCCGATGAAACAGCTCGCTGACGAATGCGGCAAGATCGACATGAAGCTCGCCTTCTACTTCTCCATCATCGACTGGGAGAAGCATGATCCCGAGCCCTACTCCAACCTCAACCCCATCACTGAAGAACACCTTCAATACAACCTCGACCAGATCACCGAGCTACTCACCAACTACGGTCCAATCGCCGAGTTCTGGTTCGACATGGGTGGCCCGACCGCGGAACAATCTCAGAAGATGGCCGACAAGGTCCATGAACTGCAGCCGAACACAACGGTCGTGAACTCTCGCGTGTGGAACAACAAAGGTGACTTCAACGTTGGTGGCGACAACGCGGTCCACTCATCCTTCAGCATCGGTCCGTGGGAATCCATCCGATCCATCTTCCCCCAATGCTGGTCCTACTGTTCAGACCGCCGAGCAAATCGCGCAGCGGGTACAGCTAACAGAGTAATTAGCGAGACCATCTCGAACCTCGTCGGTGTCGTAGCCAACGGCGGAAACTTCGCCTTCAACGTCGGTCCGATGGGTGACGGTTCCTTCCCCGAATACGACGAATATGTTCTGAAGGAACTAGGAACATGGCACACTGACCACCCGCACGCCATCGACGGAGCAAGTGCAACATGGATCCCCGCACCGTCTAACGCTCTTCTGACAGTGAATGGTTCAGACCTGTACATCTTCCCGAACCAGTGGAAGTCCGGAGAATCAATCACCGTTCCTGGACTGGCAAACAAGGTCACCTCAGTCACGGTTGATGGCAAGGGAACCCCCGTTCAATTTGCTCGCAACGGCCTTGACCTGACAGTGACGATGTCCGGAGAATCTCCTGACAAGTACCGTCCTGTCATCAAGGTTGCCCTTGACGGTGAAGCACGCTACGTCCCCACTCAGACCGTGAACCTCGACCACGGAGGTGGCACCATCCCGAAGCGCGATATTGTCGAACGCACCGTTGGCACCTCGTACAAGACGGCCATCCTGGACGCCTACATCGTTGATCGCTCTGGCGAAAAGTACGGCGATGTCGAATTTGATCTCACCCAATCGTCGGGTTTCCAAGACGACGTTGAATACAACGTGAGCTTCAACGGCGTCACTCACCTGTTCAAAGGAATTGACCTGAAGACCCGTCCCATCTCCGGGTACACGATGAACCCGAATGAGGTCTCTCGCCTTCGCATCCAGCTGGCGAAACCGAGCTATTACACCGATCCTCTCAAGGTCAAGGTTGAATCGATCAAGGTGGCAGCATACAAGGATCACGCTACCTCGGTTGCTCCGACCTTCACGTCTCAACCGAGCGACGCACAGGTCGTCGAAGGTGAATCCGTCACTTTCGCTGCCGGCGCCTCGGGTCGCCCAGCTCCGACCTACCAGTGGTACCGCATTGGTGCCGACGGCGAGGACATACTGATTGAGGGTGCAACGAATTCCTCGTACACCTTCGTCACAACAAAGGATGACAATGAAGCAGATTTCTATGTCGTTGCCACCAACGAAGCTGGAACAGCCGAGTCTGACATCGCAACCCTGACGGTTCTCGATCCCTCGTTGAACCTGGCCCTCAAGAGGCCTGCACGCCAGTCTTCTGACAGCGGCTGGAACGGCCCAGCATCCCGAGCTGTCGACGGCAACACGGATGGAAAGTGGGATAACGGTTCGGTTAGCGAAACGGATACGCAGAATGATCCCTGGTGGGAGGTTGACCTTGAGCAAACAGTTCCGGTCGGACTGGTTAACATCTACAACCGTTCTGCTGACGATAAGTGCAACGGAGAACAGTCGTGTGCGGAGCGCCTGAAGGGCTTCTACGTTATTGCCTCGAAGGACAAGCTTGACGACAAGCTATCCAGCGAAGAAATTGAGAAGAAGGGTGAAGCAGGAGAACTCAAGTACTTCAAGGTCGAAGAGAAGGCTGGTTTCCCGACCGGCCTGAATTTCGATGGCTACCAGGCTCGCTACATTCGCGTGATGTTGCCAGCACGGTGGACGGAACTCAACCTTGCTGAGGTTGAGGTCTACAGGCAGAAGACTGCTCCCACCGCGGTTATTCGCGCAGTTGCTGACCCTGAAGAAGGCTTCAGCGTTTCGGGTGACCAGCTGAACGCTGTTCCCGGATCGATCCTGACATTCACTGCTGAAACAAGCGGCTTCCCCGCCCCTACGCTTCAGTGGCAGACTTCGGCTGATGGTCAGACATGGAATGATGTGGAAGGCCAGACTCAGCAAGGCTACTCGTTTGAGATCGGCGCGAAGCACCACGGTGTGAAGGTGCGAGTTGCTGCAACGAACAGCGTCGAGACAGCGTACTCTGAGCCACTCACGATCAATATCGTCGAAAAGCCGGCCCTCACCCCGCTGTCCGCTAGCTTGAACGACTCGGTTCTTGAACCGGCTGACGATGGCGCGTGGCAGAAAGTCACAGTGAACGAGGGCGAAACCGTCGTCCTGTCCACGACGGCTTCAGGTATGCCCGTTCCGACGATTGCATGGCAGTCACGTGAGGTCAGCGGTGATGAGGATTCGTGGGCTCCAATCGAAGGAGAAACAACTGACAAGTTGAGCCTGACGGCATCGAAGGAGGTCCAGTCGCATCTCTATCGTGCGGTTGCAACCAACTCGCAAGGTGAAGCAGTAACGGCTCCGCTTCGTGTTGTTCTCCACCAGCAGGCTCCGACTCCGAACCCTGGTGGTGATCCGACTCCGAACCCTGGTGGTGATGAGCCTGGTCAGGCGGATGTTCCGACTCTTGAGTTGGGTGCTGCTCAGGTGAAGGTTGGAGATACTCTGTCGATTCGTGTGAAGGGTCTGAAGAAGGACGAGCGTATTAAGCTCACCGTTCACTCGGAGCCAGTTGTAATCCCTGAAAGCGATATCAAGTATGACTACGAGAAGGGGACTGCTCAGGCTGATTGGAAGGTTCCGGCTGGCTTTGAAGTTGGCGAGCACACTGTGAAGATGGTGAGCAAGGCGGGTGAGCGTGCCATTAAGTTCGAGGTTCTTCCTGCGGATGTTGTGCCTGTTCCGGATCAGTCGAATGCCGATAAGCCTGTTGGTGATTCTCAGTCTGTGAAGAAAGCCTCGGTGAAGAAGCTTTCTTCAACGGGTTCTGATGCGGTTTTGCTTGCAGAGCTTTCGGCTCTCTTCCTCGCTACTGGTGTGGCTGGGTTTGCTGCGCGTAGGCGTGTGCGTGACTGATCGTTGAGTGTCGGTCTGGCATAGATGAAGGTGCCTCGGGGTTGTTCCCGAGGCACCTTCTTTATGTTGTGCGCCCGATGGCGAACAAGCGCGGTTGTGTGCGATAGACGGTGAACAAGCGCGGTCAAAGATGCACCGCGCGCGACCGAAAAAGCGGGCTAACGATCTTTCGACTTGCCGACAAAGAACGCGGAAATGATTAGCACTAGGCCGAGCGCTGCAATCAGGCCGATGAAAACAAACGGCAACTGCACGATGTTCAAGAACGGCAGAACAATCAGGAACACTCCGATGGCAATAACGATCAGCGCCCAGATGAGCTGCCCTACCCGAGGTTTCGTCGAAACTTCCACGACGGGTTCTGAAGCAGTTGCCCCGGCGTCTGCTGCGGTCCAAACCTTAGCGGGTTGCTCCTCGGAGGTGGGCATGGTGGTTGTCTCGTCGGCTACGTTGAACTCGGTCGTTGCTTCGTCAGGCATATGAGGGGTGGTCATGCTGCGCTCCTTAGCGTTGAGTCAGCCGAGAGATCCCACGATATGGGGGAAACATCGGCTCCTGAAGTAGTGGAAGAAGTGGATGCGCCAGGCGTGCTAGCCCCGGACTGCGAGGAGGAAGAACCTGATTGTCCCCGATCAAGCGCTCCCGACTGGCCAGTCAAACCAGACTGGCCCTCGCCGGTTTCGGGCGTTGAAGAAGGAGCAGGAGCATTGTCGTACGAGTCTTCCTGGTAGTTGAAGCTCCACATCCATGAAGTGATGCGAACCGTGATTCCGTCAGCGTTGCTGAACGTCGGAGATTGAACCGATACCGGATTATCTGCGTCAACTGAACCGTTGCATCCACGCAGGGCATTCACCCACGTCCTGTTCTTTGACGGGTGAGTGTCATCGAAAGAATACTCGACCTCTTCAATTCCCATTTCGCAGATGATGCGGACCGGCTGATCGGTGCGCGCAAAAATCTCTAGGTCGGTCACGCTAGGGTCAATGATGATTTCTTTGGAAGTTCCTGCGGGAGCCTGCGAGAGGTCAAGCAACGCCCTCCCCCTGGAAGAATAGACCGTCGATTCGGTCCAATCGCTTTCGGTCGAATAATCGAAGGAAGCAGAATGTGCGGTGTATTCGGAGTCCATTGCGATGCCGAACAAGACAGTCGGCAAGGACAAGAACGCCCCGATTATTGACAGTGCGACAAGCCAGTCTGCCTTCCTCCCACCCATCGCAGCGATCGCGAGGGCAAGCCCTACGATGAGCATGCAGATGCCACCACCGATCAGACCGATCTTCGTGCCGAAAATCAGCATCTCGGCGGAGCCATTGTCCATGTAGTAGTACATGAGTCCAAATGTCGTCGCCATTGCCAGAAGAACAAGACCGGTGACGACCAAGTTTGTCCGCCGTCCGACGCTACGGACAAACGGAGCCAGTGGTGGAATCCAGTTGTTCACTCTATTGTTCGTCGGCGTGTTGGGAGCCTGGTAGGGGGCCGAAGTCATAGGAGCATTCGGATATGCCGGCTGGTATGGTGTCCCGGCGTGGTTTTGATACGCGCCGTTTGGAGCCTGCGAAAAACCTCCGGTGTATGGGGGGGTTGCTGGCTGCGTGGGATTTGGGGACGAGGCCGCCCAAGCAGGACTCGGCATCGTGCCCGGATGGGGGGCGGAGTATTTTGCGCCGGTCCCCGAAACGTTCATTGTGTCTGAATTGGGCTGACCGGCCTCGTTCATGGAGGGTGAAGCGAAAGCTGAAGAGGAGCGCCCAGACTGACTATTCGGATCCATGTTCATTGGCGGATTTCCTAGAAATGTCGGGGTTGCTGACTGGCGGTCGTGGCGGACCAGAATAACGGCGATGACGATGATCGCCACTAAGACAAGCAGTGTGCCGAGCGGGACGAGGGGTGATTCTTCGATCAGGACTGAGAACGGGAAAGCTGAGGTGCTTCCCATCAGGATGAACAGGATTGCCCCCGCCTGTCCTGATTCGAATCGACCATTCACGAGTTCTTCAGCGTGGATTCGTCCGGTCATCTGATCGGGAAGGAGACCCCACCCAAGACCGTAGGCTGCCAACATCGGCGGGAAGACCAGCATTGCCACAATGCTGAGCCCGCGGACAAGCGCTAAGTCCCAACCGGTTCGGGCGGAGATCGCTGCGCACACGCCACCAATGGTCCTCACTGATGGGCGGTACCATCCGGAACGTCGGATGGAGGCGAAGAATCCGCCACCCGTGTTGTATCCACCCTGGCCCGGTGGGAACGTTCCATTATTCGGAGTGAAACCTGGCCCACTGAAACCTGGTCCACCTGGGTATTGAGCGTTGCCGTTGAAAGCAGCATTCGACGCATTTGCGTCGTTCGGGTTGAAGCCACTGCCGGAAGGGGTGTCCCCGGTCGTGTCCTGACCGTACGGGTGCGAAGAGTTCATGTCCATACTCAACAGTGTGGTCGCTTCGCTGAACCGGCGACAGTGGGGTTATCCCTTAACTGTCCCTGATTTAGCCCCTTAAAGTCGCGGTCGCTGTTCGAAAGATGTGAAGATAGGTCGTGTGAATGAAGGCGAAAACAAAGGGTATATTCCCGTTCAGCCCGGCATGGCCAATACTGTCGGTGGCTGGCGTCCTCCCATGCCTTCTACCTACCGTGCTCCGCTGAAACGTGCGCGCGAAATATCAGCAGATATGCCGAGCGCCCGCATCGCTGGGGTTTGCTCCGGCCTATCTGTTCACCTCGGAGTGTCAGTCACGCTTGTTCGCGTGCTGATGGTCCTTGCTGGACTCTTCGGTGGAACGGGCGTGATCCTCTACGTCTGGCTGTGGGCAATGGTCCCCGAAGATGATGGGCAACGCATCCGTGTTGGGGGCGCTCCGATCGGAGCCAACCTAGCAACGAAAAAACAGGGCAATCCGCACGATGCAAGTAGGGGACAGCTCCTGCTTGCTGGAGTGCTGATTCTGCTTGCGGCCCTCGTTGCAACACTGTTTGCTTGGACGAATGTCGCCCGTCTGTTCGACGTAGCATCGGCAGGTTTGATCATCGCCGGCTTGGGACTGGTGTGGAGCCAAGGGGCACATATTCAGCAGTGGCGATCATCCAAATTTCTGGCAATCATCGGCGCGGGAATCGGGCTCCTCTTCACTGGCGTGCTCTTCCTTGCCGGACGCGGAGACCCGCCAATCATCTTGCTTCGCGGCGGCCTGATCGGTGCGGTCGTGGTCGCCGGCGTGCTGTTCGCATTACTTCCGCTTTGGTTACGCACGTCGAAAGACCTTTCAGTAAGCCGTGAACGAGAAGTTCGCGAGGCCGAGCGCGCCGACATCGCAGCGCACTTGCATGACTCGGTTCTTCAAACACTCACACTGATTCGTTCGGCCGCTTCCGACCCCGCTCGCGTACGAGCACTAGCGCTTGCAGAAGAACGAGAGCTACGATCCTGGCTCTACACCGGTCGTACGCAGGCAAATGAGTCATTGTCGCAAGCAATCCGAAACACCGTCGAACAGGTGGAAAGCCGTCACGGTATCCCCGTTGATGTTGTTGCGGTCGGAGATACTGTCCCGGGTCCTGGTGAGCTAGCGATGGTCGCCGCAATCGGAGAAGCTGTAGCGAATGCCGTCAGGCACGGCGAACCTCCCGTTTCTGTATATGTTGAAGTTCGACCGAACGTTATCGAAGCGTTCATCAAAGACTCCGGTTCAGGATTTGATCTGGCTTCAATTTCGAGCGATCGGCACGGCGTTCGTGACTCAATCATTGGTCGTATGGAACGCGTAGGAGGAAAAGCCAGAATCCGAATGCTTCAGAGCGGAACAGAAGTGGAACTCAGCCTCCCAAGAGATTAGGTAGCCGTTCAATAACAAGAAACACTTATCCGCAACCACGCGGGTGAAGAAAAGCGAAGAGAATAGACTCATGACAATTCGACTCATCGTGATTGACGACCACGCAATGGTTCGCGCTGGTGTTCGCGCAGAACTTGAAAACTCCGGCGCAGACCTCGAAATCGTCGGCGAAGCAGCGGACGTTGATGGAGCGATCGCAGCATGCCATGAACTTCGCCCCGATGTCGCCCTGCTCGACGTTCACCTGCCCGGAGGTCACGGTGGCGGTGGAGCAGAGGTTTCCGCTCGATGCCAAGATATTGAAGGCCTACGCTTCCTAGCCCTCTCTGTCTCAGACGCGCCCGAAGATGTCGTTCAGGTCATCCGAAGTGGCGCTCGCGGGTATGTCACCAAGTCGATTTCTACTCCCGAACTCGTTGAAGCTATCTGTCGCATCGCTGCCGGAGACGCGGCGTTCAGCCCTCGCCTTGCCGGCTTCGTGCTCGACGCATTCGGCACTGGGCAGGTTGCCATCGGTGACGACGAACTCGATCTTCTCTCCGCTCGAGAACAGGAAGTCATGCGTCTGATTGCCCGCGGTTACACGTACAAGGAAGTAGCCTCCGAGCTCTTCATCTCCGTGAAAACAGTAGAAACACACGTATCGGCTGTGTTGCGCAAACTCCAGCTGTCGAACCGTCACGAACTGACCCGCTGGGCAATGCAACGTCACATCGTGTGAGGTCAGCCTCGTGAATAAAAATCGCGAAGCCGAAAGTCTGCTGTGAACCCGAAAGTCTGCTGTGAACCCGAACGCATTTCGACCCTGAGGCGCGAAAGGCGACCGAAGAGGCGCCCCCTGAGCCGGCCGACGCGGTAATCTCCATTCGTTACGAATATTGCTTTGGCGTTCAGAGCTTTCAATAGGGGAGACCATGCACCGTATCGGATTTGACCGCGACACCTACCTGCGACTCCAGTCTCAGCACATCGCCCAAAGGCGCGCTGACTTCGGCGGAAAGCTCTACTTGGAGTTCGGTGGCAAACTCATCGACGATATGCACGCATCCCGCGTGTTGCCCGGCTTCACCCCGGACAACAAGGTCGTCATGCTGAAGGAACTTGCTGACGACGTCGAAATAATCGTCGCCGTGAATGCCAAGGACTTCCAACGTCATAAGGTGCGCGCGGACCTCGGCACCACCTACGACGACGAGGTCCTGCGCCACATCGACGAATTCCGCGACTACGGACTGTACGTCGGCTCTGTTGTTATTACTCAGTGGACTGACGATAATCGCGAAGCGAAGGCCGTGAAGCAGAAGTTTGAGCGCCTCGGTATTACCGTTTACCGCCACTTCCCGATCCCCGGCTACCCGAACGACGTTGCGCGCATCGTCTCGGACGAAGGCTACGGCGCAAATGAATACATCGAGACCACCCACGACCTGATCGTCGTCACCGCCCCCGGCCCGGGCTCCGGCAAGATGGCAACCTGCCTGTCCCAGCTCTACCACGACCACAAGCGTGGCATTCGCTCCGGCTACGCGAAGTGGGAGACGTTCCCGATCTGGAACCTGCCTCTGGACCACCCGGTCAACATCGCCTACGAGGCAGCAACCGCTGACCTCGACGACGTCAACATGATCGACCCCTTCCATCTGGAAGCCCACGGCGAAAAAACCGTTAACTACAACCGCGACGTTGAAATCTTCCCCGTGCTACAGCGCTTGTTCACGCAGATTCTGGGCGAATCCCCGTATCAGAGCCCGACCGACATGGGTGTCAATATGGCGGGCAAGTCGATCTGCGATGACGACGCGTGCCGCGAAGCGTCCAAGCAGGAAGTGATCCGTCGCTACTACAAGGCGCTGGTGACCGAAAAGAAGGAGCTGTCTGAGCCGGTTCAATCGGAACGCATCGCTCTGTTGATGTCAAAACTGTCGATCACGCCCACCGATCGCTCAGTTGTCCCGCCGACGCTTGCGCTCGCGGAATCAACCGGCGCTCCGGCTGCTGCGATTGAACTGGCTGACGCTCAGATCGTCACGGGTAAGACGTCGGCTCTCCTTGGCTGTTCATCGGCCATGTTGCTGAACGCCCTGAAGGTCCTGGCGGGTATCGATTCTGAGGTGGACCTGCTGTCGCCCGACGCGATCACGCCGATCCAGACTCTGAAGACTCAGCACTTGGGTTCCGCGAACCCGCGTCTGCACACCGACGAGGTCCTGATCGCGCTGGCCGTCTCTGCTTCCACTGACGACAACGCCCGCCGAGCTCTTGAATGCTTGGGTGAGCTGAAGGGGTGCGACGTTCATACTTCGACGATTCTCGGCTCAGTGGATGAAGGCATCTTCCGTTCGCTTGGCGTTCAGGTTACGAACGAACCCGTCTACGCAACCAAGTCGCTGTATCGCAAAAAGTAGAACTGGTGGGGTCTAGCGGGCGCGGGCGGGGTGCGCCTGTACCGAGGCGCCGTGACCGGTGTTTTTACCGTGCTTGTTCACGCGAAAGGTAGCGCGCTGTTCACCGTGGGGTCGTGCTTGTTCAGCGTTATGGGGCGTGATTGCGCGCTGTCATGACCGCGCTTGTTCAGCATCTTCGTAGAAGCAAAAGTGTGTGACCTGCGTTTTTACCGTGCTTGTTCACGCGATAGGCAGTGCGCTTGTTCACCGTGGGGTCGTGCTTGTTCAGCGTTATGGGGCATGATTGCACGCTGTCATGGCCGCGCTTGTTCACGTGAAAGGCAGCGCGCTTGTTCACCCGAAGTCTCGGCTACTTCTCAGGATGAATGCCTGTCGGAACGTTTTGCAGATTGGTTTCTACATGGTCTGTTTTAGGCTAGGAGAGCGATGACTGATTTCACTTCTCTTCCCGATCTTGGCTCCGCTTCATTCGCAGAATGGGGCGGTGTGCCTGAACCTGGACCTGAGCCGCCGGTATATGACTTCCCCGGCGGATCCGTTCCAGGTGAGGATGTTGTGCCCGTTTTGGATGAATCTGAATACTTCGCTTCTCAGGCGAACAAGACCAACTCGGAATCTGCGTTCGGCTATTCGGGCAATGGAAGTGAAGAACCTTCTGACTGGCAGTCCCGGCCTCGTTTTTCTGAACCGGACGAACTCATTAGAGAACTCAACGATCAGCAACGCGAAGCTGTCGTCCACGACGGCGGACCGCTACTGATTATGGCTGGCGCGGGATCTGGGAAAACGCGCGTGCTTACTCACCGAATTGCCTACCTTCTTGCTACAGGGCGAGCCACGCAAGGGCAGATTCTTGCGATCACCTTCACCAACAAAGCCGCCGCAGAAATGCGTGAAAGGGTTGGCGGGCTGGTCGGTCGTGGCGCGGAGTATATGTGGGTTTCGACGTTCCATTCGGCCTGCGTGCGAATCCTGCGACGTGAGCACGAGGCCGCCGGTCTGACTTCATCGTTCACCATTTATGACGCGCAGGATGCTCAGCGACTCATTCAAATGATCCTGAAATCGATGGATGTCGATGTGAAGCGATACTCGCCCAAGATGATCGCAGCCAAGATTTCAGATCTAAAAAATGAACTGATTACTCCCGCCAAATACGAGGAAACCTGCGCAAACGACCCAATTTCAAAGATCGTCGCAAACACCTATCGCGAATACTCAAAGAGAATGCGCGAATCGAATGCGCTGGACTTTGACGATCTAATCATGTCGACGGTGCAGTTGCTGAAAGACAAGCCACTGATTGCTCAACAGTATCATCGGCGCTTCCGCCACATTCTGGTGGATGAGTATCAGGACACGAACCATGCGCAGTATGTCCTGGTTCGCCTACTTGTCGGCGATGGCGATGACGGGGTAGAACCCGGTGAGCTCACCGTGGTTGGTGACTCAGACCAGTCGATTTACGCCTTCCGCGGTGCAACAATCCGCAACATTGAGCAGTTTGAGCGTGATTTTCCGGGTGCTCGTACGATTCTTCTGGAGCAGAATTATCGGTCGACGCAGAATATTCTCTCTGCCGCGAATGCGGTGATCGCGCGCAACCAAGGGCGTCGACCAAAAAACCTGTGGACAGCTTCAGGTGACGGTGCGCTCATCACTCTTGACGCAGCTGATTCTGAACATGATGAAGCACGTTTTGTCGTGTCTGAAGTTGATCGCCTGGCCGATCAGGGTGCTTCATATGGTGATGTTGCGGTCTTTTACCGTACGAATGCCCAGTCACGCGCCATTGAAGAACTCCTTGTGCGACAAGGAATTCCCTACCGCGTGGTCGGCGGAACACGATTTTACGAGCGCAAAGAAATCAAAGATGCGCTGGCCTACCTGCAAGCGATCTCCAATCCTGATGACAGCGTTGCCGTCCGCAGAATTATCAACGTTCCGCGTCGTGGGATCGGCGCAAAAGCTGAAGACGCTATCGCAGTCCATGCTTCTCGATACGGTATTTCCTTCGGCCAAGCTGTCCGAGACGTCTGGGAAAGCGAAGGATACCCACCGGGTGAAAGTGAAGGTATTGAATGGCAATACCCGACGCTCAGTCAAAGCGATGCGACATCGCCCGTCGATGTTGCTACATCTTCTGCTTCTCTTTCGGGTGAACCTTTCCCGTCGAACGGAAGAGACCTAGGGAAACAAACAAGCGAGCATTCCCTTGTCGAGCCTGAAACGTCGGGGGCCATCGTAGAAAATGCGCTCAGCGCATGGACAGACGTAGAGGTACGTACATTCGAGCACAATCAGCCGGATGCTCAAGATGCAAACTCGGCCTCGTCGATTGAAAATCCGCCCAACCGACAGTTGCACCCCAGTGGTGAACAACGCGAGGTTCTTGGCCTTTCTCCGCGGGCGCGAAAGTCGATCGCGGCGTTCTGGGGTCTTATCGAATCTGCTCGGCAAGCAAGTGAAAAGGGTGTGTCGACTGCCGATATTCTCGAGGAGATCCTGGATAAGACGGGATACCTTGCTACGCTACGAAAGTCGGAGGATCCTCAGGACGCTTCGCGCGTGGAAAACCTTGCAGAATTGCATTCAGTAGCGATTGATTTCGCGCAAGTGAACCCGCGCGGTAGTTTGGTCGACTTCCTTGAGCGAGTCGCACTCGTTGCAGATTCGGATCAAGTTCCATCTGAAGACCAGCGAAGTGGGCAGGTCACGCTGATGACGGTGCATACAGCGAAGGGGCTGGAATTCCCCATCGTGTTTGTTACCGGCATGGAAGATGGCACCTTTCCGCATCAGAGATCGCTCGGGGATGAGTCTGAGCTTGCAGAAGAGCGTCGCCTTGCCTACGTGGCAATTACGCGTGCACGTGAGCGACTGTATTTGACTCGAGCCTCTATTCGCTCAGCTTGGGGTAGCCCGCAAGAGATGTTGCCGTCCCAGTTCCTCGCAGATATTCCGCCGGAGCTATGCGATATCCGCCGATCCTCGACTGCAAGCGAACGACTGCGTTCGTGCGGAGAGGCTTGGGGGAGTGGATGGGGATCGGGCTCCTACTCTTCGCGCGCGGGTCGCGCCTTGGATGATGATGGGCCAGTTTTTGGCTCCGGTAAAGCGGAAACTGCCTCTCGAGTCACCGGTATTCGAACCGGGAAAACCATACGCATGGGTGCGCAACAAACGTCACGCACTATGGATCGATCGCTCCTTGACTTGAAGGTTGGCGATAGGGTTAAACATGCGAGTCTGGGGGAGGGAACTGTTGTTGGCCTCGAAGGTCAGGGGAAAACAACGGTTGCTCGGGTCAACTTCGGCGAAACGGAGAAGCGCCTGCTTCTTCGGGTTGCGCCCCTAGAAAAAATCTAAATCGAACATAAATTGGCGTTCTTAGGACGAACGGCCTAAATGGTCGTTAGTCTGTTCAATGACAAGCCACAGATGACAAAGGAGTCCACCCGTGGACCTGTATGAATACCAAGCACGTGACATGTTCCGAAAGCACGGCGTTCCCGTACTGCCCGGGCTCACCGCAACGACTGTCGAAGAGGCACGCACAGCGGCAACTCGTCTGCTCTCAGACGGCGCCGAGCTTCTCGTCGTCAAAGCGCAGGTGAAAACCGGTGGCCGCGGAAAGGCAGGTGGCGTCAAACTTGCTTACACTGCCGCAGAAGCCGCTGAAAAAGCAGAGGCAATTCTTGGACTCGATATCAAGGGACATATTGTCAAAACCCTGCTGATCGCATCGGGTGCCGACATCGCCGAGGAATACTATTTCTCGATCCTCCTTGATCGATCGAACCGTCGCTACCTTGCAATGTGCTCCCGCGAAGGCGGTATGGACATTGAAACCTTGGCGAAGGAACGCCCCGAAGCCCTAGCCCGTGTGCCTCTGAACCCCGTCATCGGAATCAACGATCAAGTGGCACGGCAGATTTTGACGCAAGCGGGATTCCCCGCTGAACGACAGGATCCCCTCATCCCGGTCCTCGTCCTGCTCTGGGAAACCTACCGCGATGAGGACGCAACCCTTGTCGAGGTCAATCCTCTTGTCACTGCCACCGACGGTACCGTGTGGGCAGTCGACGGCAAGGTCAGCCTGGACGACAACGCCCGCTTCCGTCATCCGGAACACGAAGAACTCGTTGACCGAGCAACCCAAGATCCTCGCGAGGCACTGGCGAAGGAAGCCGGACTGAACTACGTGCGTCTCGAAGGTGAAGTTGGCATCATCGGTAACGGTGCTGGTCTGGTCATGTCGACCCTCGACGTCGTTGCGATGGCCGGTGAAGATCTTGGCGTGAAACCGGCAAACTTCCTCGATATCGGTGGCGGTGCTTCGGCTGAAGTGATGGCAAAGGGTCTCGACATCATCCTCGGCGACGAGCAGGTTCGCTCTGTCTTCGTTAACGTCTTCGGTGGCATTACCGCGTGTGACAAGGTTGCGGAAGGCATCATCGGAGCTCTTGAAGTTCTTGGCGACTCTGCGACGAAGCCTCTGGTGGTTCGCCTAGATGGAAATAAGGTCGCCGAAGGTCGAGCGATCCTCCAGGCAGCAAAACATCCGTTGATCCACATGGTTGAGACCATGGACGATGCCGCACGACGTGCAGCTGAACTTGCTGCCGAGGCCGTTGCTTCTCAGCCGGCTCAAAACTGACCAGACGAAAGACAAAGGACGAAAAGAATGTCGATTTTCCTTAACTCTGACTCCCGTGTCATCGTCCAGGGTATGACGGGCGCTGAAGGTCGTAAGCACACGCAACGGATGCTGAGCGCCGGCACAACCATTGTTGCTGGCACTAACCCGCGCAAAGCTGGCACCAGTGTCAACTTCGACGTGGTTGGCTACGGCCCAGCCGCTGACCGGGTTAAAAACGGAACGGTGTCCGTACCCGTGTACGCCACTGTTGCTGAAGCAAAAGAAGCAACGAACGCGAACACTTCCGTCATCTTCGTTCCGCCGGCCTTCGCGAAGGGGGCCGCACTTGAAGCGATTGATGCTGGTATCGAAACGATCGTTGTAATCACCGAAGGTATTCCAGTCGCAGACTCAACCGTTTTCGTGTCGCATGCACTTAAGAAGGGTGTCCGTCTGATTGGTCCGAACTGCCCGGGCATCATTAGCCCAAACCAATCAAACGTTGGTATCACACCAGCAGACATCACCGGTCCAGGTCGTATCGGCCTAGTTTCTAAGTCCGGCACGCTCACGTACCAGCTCATGTACGAACTCCGCGACTTTGGTTTCACCACCTGCCTGGGAATTGGTGGCGACCCGGTGGTCGGAACCACCCACATCGATGCCCTGGCAGCGTTCGAAGCTGACCCCGACACTGATCTGGTTGTAATGATCGGCGAAATCGGTGGCGACGCAGAAGAACGAGCAGCTACCTGGATCAAGGAAAACATGACGAAACCCGTCGTCGCCTACGTTGCTGGTTTTACAGCCCCCGAAGGCAAGACCATGGGGCACGCTGGCGCGATCGTTTCCGGTTCTTCCGGCACTGCTGCGGCAAAGGCCGAGGCCCTAGAAGCAGTTGGTGTTCGCGTCGGTCGGACTCCGTCGCAGACCGCTCAGCTTGCTCGAGAAATCCTCTCAAAGTAGTTGCACACTATGCCGGTTTTGGCAGGGCAAACTGAAGAGGCCGGAAGCGAACAGAACACCAACTCTGAAAACGGAGTGGCCAGAACACAAACTCTGAAAGCGGAGTGAACGGAACGCAATCTCTGAAAGCGGAGTGAGCAGAACGCCAACTCTGAAAGGGCTCTGATCTCCCTTCCACACTGAGGTAGGTCTCAATCTGACGGTGGCCGGTGGTGCGAAAGCCTTACCGGCCACCGGTGCGTCATGATGGATAACGCTATGAACGTTACGCCTGAGACTTCACCACGCGTCACCACAACGACGTACGCTCCGACGCGGAAAACTATTCGCGTGAGCATGCCTGACGGTTGGGCACGCGCCATGCTTTCGGGTGTTCAAGCAGCATTCGTCGGTTGGGCTACCTGCGTTCTTGTCGTCATGGGCTCCTTCCTGACGGTCGCGTCGAACCCTTGGGTGTCAAAAATCGGCTGGGACACGGTGTTCGCGTCCGGTTCGGATGTCTTCGGAGTCCTCTTCGGCGCGTCAGTTCATACAGAAACCGTCACTTATTACGCCATCCCCACTCTTGTGTCGATCGGCCTCGTTGCTTTGCTCCGACTCTTCTTGCGCGGAGGCGAAGATTTCTCGCCATCGTCGAACTGGTTCGCCGTCCCTGCTTTCACTTTGATGACCGCTTTCCTGATCGGTTCGGGTGCCTCGTATGTGCGCTGGTGGGAAGCGATGCCGGGTGCCCTATTCATTTCGCTTCTCGCGTCGGCGTGGGCGTTTTTTTCTTGTGGTGACCATCCACTTCGCCGGTGGGGAGTCCCGCGTCTCATTCGTTTAGGAATTCGCGAGGCCGCAATCGCAATCGCAGTCATCGTCGGATCAGCGGCGGTTCTTACTCTGATCGCCCTTCTTACTCATACCTCGCAAATCGCGGGAATCCACCAGCTCTTGCTCACGACATCTCCAATCGAGGACGCGCTTGTTGGACTCGGTCAGTTGTTTTTCGCCCCAACAATCTTGGCGTGGACGTTGGCTTGGTTTGCTGGACCCGGATTCTGGGTCGGAGTCGATGCGCTTCATTCGCCCACGTCAGCTCCAACTTTGCCGATCCCAGGTATCCCTGTCTTGGGCGCGATGCCCAACATCACTCCAAGCTATTGGACGATCCTCGTTCCGATTGTGATCGGTCTTGGCATCGGTATCTGGCGCGGAAGGAAGCGTCAGCAAGCATCGCTTCGTGAACAGTTTGTTCTTTCCGCTGTCGCATTTGTCGTGATCGGTGTTGGCTTCTGGATTTGGATGACCATGTCAACCCTTCAGCTGGGGGCGACGCGCATGGCATTCCTAGGACCGCATGTCGGTTCGACTACTGCGGCTTTGCTCAGCGAAGTTGGTTTGGCGTTCGTATTTGGTTGGGTGATCGTTCACCCGCGCTCGTTGAAGTGGATGCGCGATCAATGGGAGCTTTCGCTTCTTGACGCTGGGCAAACGGCTCCGCCTCCGACCGCGCTTGTTGAAGAATCTCCCTCCGATGTTTCGGCTTTAGACGTGCCCCCTTCGACCGCGCTTGTTGAAGCAGAAGAGACTCCGGAACCCGATGAAATTGATACTGAGTCGACCGAGGAAGAACCTGAGGTTTTGGTGAACAAGCGCGCCGATGACACCTCCGAAGAATCCCAGTCGGAACCTGAACTTGTTCCATGGACACCGACTCCCCAAGTTGTTGAGCCGACGGTGAAGTCTCCGGCTCAGCAGGAAGCTGAACAAGCGCGCTCTGAAGATGCGCTTGCAACTGAGCGTCTTGACCTCTCTTCGTTCTCGACCGGTGAACAAGCGCGGTTGGAAGAGGAAGCGGAAACAGAACGTCTGGACTTGAATGACTTCCACTCTGGTGAACAAGCGCGGTTGGAAGAGGACGAATGAACACCGACTCGACTCATTGATCTGTGCACGCTCCGCTTGAACAAGCACGGTTAGCTGTTCTGGTATCCGGCGAAGGCTCCAACATGCGTGCGCTTGTTCAAGCGTGCGAAGATCCCACGTTCGGCGCCACGGCGGTTCTGACGGGTGCAAACAGGGAGTGTTCAGCGATCGACCGGCGAAGGAACGAGGCCTCGCGCACTTTGTTTGCTAGGTTTCTGACTTTGAAACGCGCGAAGACTGGGACGCTGAGCTTTGACGGAACCTTGAACAAGCGCGGCCGGCCTCGTCGATAACTGGCACGCGGAAGGCGAATGTGGGGCGAATCCCTCACTGGACCTGCTTGGAACGCACACGCACTACGGGATACGATCGCCGTAGGTTGCAACTGGCGAGGGTGGATCACCACCGGGGAGCAACCCGAAGTACCCGTGAGGCGTCGCCCGCCTGGGCGCCGGGCATGATCAACCATTACTGGAGGAACCCATGTCCGTTCGCCTGGACAATCTCGAAGCTATTGACGTCCGCCCCATTACCCGCGCTCTTATTTCCGTCTATGACAAGACCGGTCTGATTGAGCTTGCCACCGCACTTGCTGGCGCTGGCGTTGAAATTGTTTCCACTGGTTCGACCGCTGCGAAGATCGCAGAAGCTGGTGTCCCGGTTACCCCCGTTGATGATGTCACCGGTTTCCCCGAGGTCCTTGAAGGTCGTGTGAAGACCCTGCACCCGATGATCCACGCGGGCATTCTTGCTGATCAGCGCAAGGCTGACCATCGCGAGCAGATCGACGAACTCGGCGTGAAGGCATTTGATTTGGTTATTTGCAACCTCTACCCGTTCACTCAGACGGTTGCCGGTGGTGGTAGCTTCGACGAATGCATCGAGCAGATTGATATCGGTGGCCCGTCCATGGTGCGTGCAGCGGCGAAGAACCATCCGTCGGTTGCAGTCGTGACCTCGCCCGATTCCTACGCTGCGGTTATTGAAGCCGCCCGGGCTGAAGGTTTCACGCTGGAACAGCGTCGCGAACTTGCAGCACGCGCCTTCGCGCATACCGCAACCTACGATCTGGCCATCTCCGGCTGGTTCGCCGATCAGCTTGATCTGGACGATGTCCGCGACGAATTGGACGAGGCCTGCGAAACCCACCTCGACGCTTCCGATGCTGCGTTCCTTGAGTCCCTCGGTTTTGCCATCGACGAGGAAGCCGAAGAAATCGTCGAAGCTGACGACGAAGAAGGCGAAATGCCGGCGTTCGTCGCCGATGCTTTCGAACGCGTTGACTCCCTGCGCTACGGCGAGAATCCGCATCAGAACGCTGCCGTGTACCGCGAGATTGCCGGCGAAGAAGACCTTGACGAAAACGAGCTTCTGCCCGGTATCGCCAATGCTCGCCAGCTGCATGGCAAGGCAATGAGCTACAACAACTACACCGACGGTGACGCTGCCCTGCGCGCTGCCTACGACCACGAGCGCCCCTGCGTCGCCATCATCAAGCATGCGAACCCCTGCGGTATCGCCGTTGCCGACGATGTTGCCGAGGCGCATCGCAAGGCACACGCGTGCGACCCTGTCTCCGCATTTGGTGGCGTGATCGCCGTGAACCGTCCGGTCACCGTTGAACTGGCTAAGCAGATCGTTCCGATCTTCACCGAGGTCGTACTGGCCCCCGGATATGACGAGGGCGCGCTCGAGGTCCTGTCTGCGAAGAAGAACCTGCGTGTCTTGGAAGTTGCGCCGCTGGCAGTCGGCGCCCGAGAGTTCAAGCAGATTTCCGGTGGCCTGCTGGTTCAGGATCGCGATGACGTCGATGCAGCCGGCGACGATCCGGCAAACTGGACGCTCGCCGCAGGTGAAGCCGCGGATGCTGCAACCCTAGCTGACCTCGAGTTCGCATGGCGCACAGTTCGCGCCGTCCGCTCCAATGCGATCCTGTTGGTTAAGGACGAGGCTTCGGTCGGCGTCGGCATGGGACAGGTCAACCGCGTTGATTCCTGCAAGCTTGCAGTCGAACGCGCAAACACGCTGGGAGGTCGCTCTACCGGTGACGCGGCCAAGGGTGCGGGCACAGACATTCAGTCCGCTGGCGGTGCACGCGCAGAAGATATTCTTGGCGTCGAAACAGAGCAGCGTTCCATCGGCGCGGTTGCCGCATCCGACGCCTTCTTCCCCTTCGCTGATGGCCTACAGGTCCTGATTGATGCCGGCGTGAAGGCTGTCGTCCAGCCTGGCGGATCCGTCCGCGACGAAGAATCCATCGAAGCTGCGAAGGCTGCTGGTATCACGATGTACATGACGGGCACACGCCACTTCGCACACTGACCTACATCTCGGCGAGGTTGCCGGAAACGGCGACATCGTCCACTGATTATCCCCTGCTGGAACATTCCGGCAGGGGAATCTCATCTGCGTACACTGCCGTGTGCGAAGGAAAGGTGGCAAGGCGCGAAAAATGCCGATGGTCTGACGCCGATGAAGCTAACGCCGATGGTCTAATGCCGATGCCGAAGCGTTGGCCGTGGCCAACGAAGGACCCGAGTGGCGAAAAAGTGGATCTGCGTGGTGGGGACGTGGGGTGGCGACGGTGAACAAGCGCGGTGGGGACGTGGGGTGTGGGTGGTGAACAAGCGCAGTAAAGTGGCGAGTTTGCAAGGAACCCCTAGAGCACACGGAACCCCTAGAGCACGCGGAATACCTAGAGCACACGGAACGCACGGAGCCTAGAGACTTTCGTGACTCATTCTGAGCCTCTGACAACCTGAAATCAGGCTCGAAGCTACAGCCCCGCGTCTGGATGCTCGGGGAAGAGTGGCATGACGCCCGGGATGTGACTGTGCGCAGTCAGAGGGTTCGTGGGAATCTCGAAAGCGACTTCCAAGAGCGGGCGTAGTAGATTCGCCAGGTCGTCGGGCTGTCCGTCGGAGACGAAGATGACGTTCGGGTGCAGCTTCTCGGACTCGACGAGATCCAAGATAACGCGCGCATCCCCGCGTTCTGAATCAACCCAATACACGGTCCAATCCGGGCCGAGAGCAGATTGCCCCGAAACGATGAAACGTCGTACTCGGCAACCTGGCGGAAGCGCTGTCACGACATCTTCATCCAAGTCGATCATGATCCGCGGGCCACTGACTGCGCGCAGGCCACTTCGTCCCAATTCACGCGGGTCATTCACGGTCAGCGTCGACAGGTCGATACTTGCCGACTGATCCTCGCGCCCCGGAGCTCCAGCAAGATGAGCGAGCTGTTCGGCGAGCTTCCACGTAAAAATCTCCGGGCGGACGTCGAGCATATCCGGCACAGACCAGCGGAACTGACAAACTGCAAGGAACCATTTCAACGGGTCAACTCCATCAAGGAGGAGCCCCTCGCGCAGGTAAAGAGCGCGTTGCATTACCGCGTCGCGCACCGGATCATCGGCGAGCTTGCGCGCCTTCTTCAAGCGACGGTGAAAACGCTTTTGCGCCGAAGCATAGTCGTCGCCGTCAACCCACTGATCGCCCGGCCAGTTGTGCAGTCGAACAACCTCTTCACGCAGAGAAAACTGCTCGCCAACATAACCGCGTTCAGCAAGCAGGGTGTCCCATGCCTGCACGATCTCCAAGGCGTGAGCGAATGGCGCGGGTAGTTCGAGGTGAGGGATGACTGCAAGCTCCTGCTGGGCCGTTGACGCCTGCCACGCAACGAATTGCGCGTGCGTGACAGGCTGGCCATCAATGTCGCCCCAGCGTGGGTCGCTGGCTCTTGTTCGGGTTGCCTCAGCCCAGTTCACGAGGCCGGCCACCAGTTTCTTACGCGGAACATCTGGGGTGTTGGCCGGAGCGATCGTGGGGTCTTCGGCATCAAATGCTCCTTCGATGTGCGCAACTGCTTTCAAGAGGAGGTCCCAGTTTGGAAGCTTTACGCGCTTCTTCGAGGCGAGTGTGACGGGGCTGAGGAACTGATCGATCAACCATGGGACGTCTCGGGAGTGAGCGACGCTGGCGATCTGGTCTCGAGCCACTTGCAGGGGAGCGTTTAATTCCGCGATGAGTGGGAGCGCTTGACGCTCTGCATCGGAAAGCTTGCGACCATCCGGGAAGCGTTTATGACTGCCGTGTTTGCCACGTTCGAGCATGAAAGCGCCGAAGGCTGGCATCTGGCGGTCGCTGGCAGGCATGAGTCTATTGTGTCGTACCCCTAGGTGTTCTTGCGCTCAACCGACCGCGCTTGTTCAAGAAACGAGGTGCTTGAACGGGCTTCATTGACCGCGCTTGTTCAAGCACCTGTGGGTTTTAGATCGCGCTTGTTCACCGGATTGGGGGCGAGACGGGGACGCGCAGCCTCGTACTTTTGAGTGGCGATTGGTGAACAAGCGCGGTGGTGAGTGGGGTGTGATTGGTGAACAAGCGCGGTGGTGGGGGAGCAGGTTGAGACGCGTTGAACGCTCGCGCGGGTCGTTTCGCTGACGGGCGACAGGTACGATTGAGCCATGAATTCAACTCCTCGCCCCGTCCTCGTCGTTGATTTTGGCGCACAATACGCGCAGCTGATCGCCCGTCGCGTTCGTGAAGCCTCCATTTACTCTGAGATCGTTCCTCACACCATGCCGGTCGCCGACATGCTGGCGAAGAACCCCGCAGCCATCATCCTGTCGGGTGGCCCGTCCTCCGTGTACGAAGAGGGCGCTCCGTCGATCGACCCCGCAATCTTCGATGCGGGTGTTCCATTGCTTGGCATCTGCTACGGCTTCCAGACAATGGCCGCTGTCCTCGGAGGAACCGTCGGTCGCACCGGCACCCGCGAATATGGGCATACGGATGCTTCCGTTGGCACCTCGTCCTGCCTCTTTGCTGGCACTCCCGCTGACCAGGTCGTGTGGATGAGCCACGGCGATGCAGTCCAGGCGGCCCCCGAAGGGTTCGAGGTCACCGCATCCACCTCCGAAACCCCGGTTGCAGCGTTCGAAGATCGCTCTCGCAAGCTGTTCGGTCTGCAATGGCACCCCGAGGTCGGCCACTCGCAGTGTGGACAGGACGCTCTGAAGAACTTCCTCTACGAAGGCGCTGGACTGGAACCCTCATGGACAGCAGGCTCCATCATTGACGAACAGGTCGAGGCGATCCGCAAGCAGGTTGGCGACGCTCAGGTGATCTGCGCGCTCTCCGGCGGTGTTGACTCCTCCGTGGCAGCAGCGCTGGTCCACAAGGCAGTCGGCGACCAGCTCACCTGCTTCTTCATCGACCACGGTCTGCTCCGCGCGGGCGAACGCGAACAGGTCGAAGGCGACTATGCGCGAGGCATGGGCATCCGCGTTGTGACCTGCGACGAATCTGAACGATTCCTCAGCGCGCTCGCGGGCGTTTCCGATCCGGAAACCAAGCGCAAGATCATCGGCCGTGAGTTCATTCGTTCATTCGAGGCTGCTCAGAAGCAGGTCATTGAACAGATCGGCGCCGAAGGTGGCGAGGTCAAATTCCTTGTCCAGGGCACCCTATATCCGGATGTTGTCGAATCTGGTGGCGGCGAGGGCGCGGCAAACATCAAGAGCCACCACAACGTTGGCGGCTTGCCCGACGACATGAAGTTCGAGCTCGTTGAGCCCCTGCGCACGCTGTTCAAGGACGAGGTCCGCGCTGTTGGTCGCGAGCTCGGTTTGCCCGACTACCTGGTTGAGCGCCAGCCCTTCCCGGGCCCGGGCCTCGGTATTCGCATCATCGGCGAGGTCACGAAGGAACGCCTCGACATCCTGCGTGCAGCTGACCTGATTGTTCGCGAAGAGCTGACTGCTGCTGGCCTCGATTCTGAAATCTGGCAGTGCCCGGTCGTTCTGCTTGCAGATGTTCGTTCCGTGGGTGTTCAGGGTGATGGTCGCACCTATGGGCACCCGATCGTCCTGCGTCCCGTTTCTTCGGAAGACGCTATGACTGCAGACTGGACCCGTCTGCCGTACGACGTACTGGCGAGGATCTCGACGCGCATCACCAACTCGGTTGCAGAAGTGAACCGCGTGGTGCTGGACGTGACGTCGAAGCCGCCGGCAACGATTGAGTGGGAGTAGACGAACACTTGTCGCACCTATTGGGCAGGGTCATATCTGGTAGCCAGTTATATCCAATTGAAGACAGACTATGAGATAGCCACCCGCTGAAACAGGGGATAAATGCGAAGCAGAGACCTCGGAAACAAGTGTTCCGGGGTCTTTCTTTCGTCGAATAGCCCGAAGTCGAATAGTCCGAATACAATTTCGGCTTAAACGACAAATCGTGTTGGTTTGGTGGGGGGCTTTTTGTTGTGTTGGCGAGGTTTTGCGGGCGATAGGAGGGGGTTATTGCGCCGCGAATTTCTGGCGCACTCTAAGGCGTGCTAAGGCTTCGAAAGCGCTCGTCGTCGAATTTCGCGCTTACGATGTTGTTCGGTGTTCGTTTTGAGTTAAAATATCTTGTATTGCAAAAGTAATGTCTCAGGGGCATTCAATGAGTTATATAGAGCTAGTGAAGAACGGCGCTGATCCTACCGAAATACAGCAATACCTCGCACAAGGCGAGCAGGTTGCCATCACCATCAGGCTTCCCGAGAACCTACGTGATGCTGCAAAGGCCGCAGCTGCACTCCAAGGGACGAACTTCAGTGCGATGGTCCGAGCCGGGCTCATCGCACAACTTGCTGATTGGGCTGAGGAGATGACACGATGATTAGCCTCGAAACCGGCACAATACAGCTCATCGGAGGCGATCCCGACAGCATTCGCGTCTGCCGTGTCGAGGGTGGGTCTCTGGTGGCCATCGCTATCCCGAGGGATAAGCTCCTAGAGACCAAACAATTGCCGGATATCCCGCCTCGAGGAATCTACTACCTTCTCGATGAAGACCACGGGAACCTAAACCGCGTTTACGCGGGCCAGACAACTCAAAGCGTGACCCTCGAAGACAATCTCGAATTCAATTCTCCCAGTGCCACTGCCGTATTCGCGTTGGGCGGAAGGCAAAACGGCTGGACAGAATGGATAAACAATAACGGCGACACCCTAGACGCTGTCTACAGGAAAGAAATGGAGTAAATGAACAAGCAGCAGCTCGCATCGAAGATCTGGGAGTCAGCTAACAAGATGCGCTCCAAGATCGAGGCCAACGAGTACAAGGACTACATCCTGGGCTTCATCTTCTATAAGTTCCTGTCAGAAACAGAGATTCGCTGGTGCAAAGCGCGTGACTTCGAGGACGAGGACATCCGAGCGCTTTCCGAGGATGACCGCGAGACCGTTGAGTACATTCGGGAGAACATCGGCTACTTCATCGGACACGAGAGCCTCTTCTCCACCTGGCTGTCCGAGGACTTCGCAGACACAAGTCGTAAATTCTCCGTCGACGACGTGCGAACCTCCATCTCGGCCTTCAATCGCAACATTAACCCGGCTCACAAGAAGGTGTTCGAGGGTATCTTTGAGACTCTTGAGACCGGCCTGTCCAAGCTCGGCGAGAACGCCGCCGCTCAAACGAAGGCCATCCGTGACCTGCTGGACACTATCAAGGATATCCCCATGGACGGCCGTGCTGACTACGACGTCTTGGGTTTCATTTACGAATACCTCATTTCCAACTTCGCCGCGAACGCCGGCAAGAAGGCCGGCGAGTTCTACACGCCTCACGAAGTTAGTCAGCTGATGAGCGAGATTGTGGCTGACCACTGCAGGGAGAAGAGCGAGATTTCTATCTACGACCCGACCTCTGGCTCCGGCTCTTTGCTCATTAACATCGGTAAGGCCGTCGCCAAGCGCGTGGGCAGCTCGGACGGCATCAAGTACTTCGCCCAGGAGCTCAAGGAGAACACCTACAACCTCACGCGCATGAACCTGATTATGCGTGGCATCCTGCCCTCAAACGTCACCGCGCGAAATGGCGACACCCTGGAAGATGACTGGCCCTACTTCGACGAGTCGGATCCCGCGGGCACTTACAACCCGCTCTATGTGGACGCGGTTGTCTCCAACCCGCCGTATTCCCAGCGCTGGGACCCTACCGACAAGGACGTTGATCCGCGCTATGCATACGGTTTAGCTCCCAAAAGCAAAGCAGATTATGCATTCCTCCTGCATGACCTCTACCACCTGCGCCCCGAGGGCATCATGTGCATCGTTCTGCCCCATGGCGTGTTATTCCGCGGTGGCGAGGAGGGGCAGATCAGGCGCAACCTGTTGGAGAACCGCCATATCCAAGCCATCATCGGCCTGCCGGCCAATATCTTCTTCGGAACCGGTATCCCCACAATCATCATGGTGTTGCGCCAGAAGCGCGAAGAGTCCGATGTGCTGATCGTGGACGCCTCCAAGGGCTTTGAGAAGGTCGGCAAGAACAACAAACTGCGCGCGTGTGACATCAAGCGAATCTCTGACGTCGTGTGTGAGCGTAAGAGCGTCGAAGGCTTCAGCCGTCTCGTCTCTCTTGATGAGATCCGCTCCAACGACTACAACCTGAACATCCCGCGCTATGTGGACTCGTCGGATAGACCCGAGAGCTGGGACATCTACGCGAGCATGTTTGGCGGGATTCCCGCTAGTGAAGTCGATGAGCTTGAGCGGTATTGGAACGCTTGGCCGAGTCTGCGCGACCAGCTCTTCGCGGGCGACGGCGCGTACGTGATGCCAGCTGTGGAGGATGTCCGTGCGGCGATTGAGGCAAATCCCGATGTGGCGGCGTACCGCGAGTCGTTCAACGCATGCATGGAGCCCGTCATCGACTGGATCCACGATGCGTTTGTCTCCGATCCGTGCGCGGTAGATGCCGCAAGGATGGAGCAGTCGATCGCCTCCAAGCTGTTCGAGGCTCTCGAAGGCATCGAGCTTGCTGATCCGTATGCTGCATACCAAGCGCTTGACGACACATGGACAGCGAATGTATCTCTCGACCTGGAGGTGCTCCAAACCGAAGGTATGTCCGCCGCCACCAAGGTTGACCCGCACATGGTGATCAAGAAGAAGAACAACAAGGAAGTCGAGGTTCAAGACGGCTGGGAGGGGCGCGTTATCCCGTTCTATCTGATCGAGGCGACGCTGCTCAAGGATCAATCCGATGCGATCAAGGCACTAGAAGAACAGCTGAGCGCATGCACGTCCGACATCGACCAAAGCGCCGAGGAGCTCTCCGAAGAGGAGCGCGAGGCCCTCTCGGAGGCGCTCGACGATGACAACGCGGTATGGAAGGTCGCCGAGGTCAAGAAACTCGCGAAGGCTCTTGCTGCTGAGGTTAAAACAGATCCCGAGCTCAAGGGCTATGTCGCAACGCTGAAACGCGTCCAAGATCTCATCAATGAGCAGAAGAAACTCAAGAGTCGGATCAAGACCGCTGGGGCCGAGCTTCACGCATCATGCAAGGAGACCATTGAAGCGTTGACTGACGAGCAAGTCCGAGAGCTTCTTTCCAAGAAATGGATTGCGCCGTTCGCAAACGCCGTGTATGGAATGCCAAGCTCCCTCGTTGATGACCTAGCCTCGAAGGTGGACGCCCTCAGCTCCAAATACGAAACGACGCTGAAAGACCTCAGTGAGCAGATCGAGGCGAGCGAGAGGGAGCTTTCCACCATGATTGACAACCTCGTGGGAGACGAGTTCGACATGGCCGGATTGGCTGAGCTTCAGAAACTCCTTGGTGGTGAGTAAGGGGTGAGTAACGTGGAGAGCAGAAAACCAAAGATCAGGTTCAAGGGTTTCACTGACCCTTGGGAACAGCGTAAGTTGGGGGAACTCATTCTGTTAGGCGGCTCGGGCGGAACGCCTTCAGCAACTAACTCCGATTACTACGGAGGAGAAATACCCTTTCTCGGTATTTCCGACATTGAGGGAAGGGATATTACACATACCTCCAAAACACTTACCGAAGAAGGCTTGCACAATAGCGCGGCATGGGTTGTGCCAGCTGGCGCAGTGAGCCTTGCGATGTATGCGAGCGTTGGAAAAGTCGGCATTATCAGGCAAGATACCGCCACTAGTCAGGCTTTCTACAACATGGTTTTCGAGGATGTCACTATTAGAGACTTTGTATTCACAAGACTCGAAAAGGCGGACGCAGACTTCGAATGGGAACCTTATATTTCGACAGGAACGCAGCGGAATCTAAATGCCGATAAGGTTAAAGCATTTACAATCGTCGTTCCCAATAACTGTGAAACTACCGAGATAAGTCGCTATTTCGCGAACCTCGACTCCCTCATCACCCTTCATCAGCGTAAGTTGAACGCACTGAAAAATGTGAAGAAATCTCTCCTTGAGAAGATGTTTGTTTAGGAGATACGTATGGCACTAGAGAACATATTGGGTCTCACGGATCAGGCAGAGCTTGCTCGCAAGGAAGAACGTCTCAGCAAGATACGTGCGCTTGAGCTTTTCGAAAAAGGCCTGCTCGACAAGCTCACTGCGGGCTCAGTGGAGAGCTTGTTCAAGATACATGGGTACCTTTTTCAGGATGTTTATCCATTCGCCGGCAAGATTCGCACGGTGAACATTGCTAAGGGCGGTTTTCGATTCGCTCCCCTGATGTATCTTAAGTCAAGCTTGGACTCGATCGAAAAGATGCCCCAGTCTACCTTCGATGAGATCGTGGACAAATACGTCGAGATGAACATCGCCCATCCCTTTAGGGAGGGAAACGGCAGGAGCGCGCGAATCTGGCTCGACCTCATTCTCAAAACGGAACTGGGAGAGGTTGTCGACTGGAGCAAGGTAGACAAGGAAGACTACCTACTTGCCATGGAGAGAAGCCCTGTTCGCGCCATTGAGATCAAGCATGTCCTGAAATCCGCGCTCACGACGGCGATTGACGACCGAGAAGTGTTCATGAAGGGCATCGACGCGAGCTACCACTACGAGGGATATAGCGTTTATAAAACTGAAGACTTGGGCCTTTCGAATGAATAAGACCCGAGTTAAACATTCAGCTTGGGAACAGCGTAAGTTGGGCGAAGTGGCAGAAATCAATGGC
>NZ_JAQEVQ010000017.1:0-21098 GCF_027694595.1 Pauljensenia sp. OF14-1SRA
AAACTAACAACACGCCGCCATTAGCAACGATTTTTGTCTATTAACCCCCTAATACAGGGCAGGAAACAACAAAACGGAGCAACCAATTGGTTGCTCCGTTTTCGTTTGTGCGTCATGGGGGACTTGAACCCTCAACCCGCTGATTAAGAGTCAGCTGCTCTGCCAATTGAGCTAATGACGCGGGACTCTGCCACAGAATATTCTGTTTTAGAGTTGTGCGTCATGGGGGACTTGAACCCTCAACCCGCTGATTAAGAGTCAGCTGCTCTGCCAATTGAGCTAATGACGCGGGGTCTTGTGACCGATATGAAACTTTACCGCTTCGGGCAGATCAATGCAAAAATAGCAGATGAGAAGACCACCACACCACACTTGGGGAGTTCGATATGACCGGAAAAACACCGAAATCAGTTGATTCGACCTCCTCGACCTTAGAGCCGGTGGATTCAACATGGGCGTCGTCGTCGCGAATGGCACAGGACTATCTGAAGACTTTGTGGGGTGGCGAAGAATCCGGCAAGCACGGCATGAGTGTGAATGACCTGGCTAGCGCGATGGGAGTCGTTGCGTCGACCGCTTCGGAGAATGTATCGCGTCTGGTGGCGAACGGTTTGGTCACGCATGAGCCCTATCGGAAAGTCCACTTCACGGATGAGGGGCGCGCGCTAGCTATCTCAATGGTGCGTCGTCACCGTCTATTGGAAACCTACCTGCATGATCGCCTGAACTTCGAGTGGGACGAGGTCCACGAGGAAGCTGAGATTCTGGAACATGCGATCTCAGATCGTCTTCTTGCGCATATCGATGAAGCGCTGGGCAAGCCTGAGCGTGATCCGCACGGTGACCTGATTCCTCGCGAGGACGGGTCGGTGGTTGAACGCGTGATTTACCCCTTGGTTGCGACGTCGAAGAAAACTCCTGGCGTTGAGGCGGGGAAGTGGTATCGCGTCACCCGCCTGTCTGACGAAGACTCCGCATTCTTGCGTATTCTCGATAGTGAGGGTATCGGCCTAGACACATTGGTCCGTATCGTCGATATTGATCAGGCCGGTCAGGTTTCGCTTGAAATACGCCAAGCGACCGCTCCCACCGTGGGTGCTGGTCGAAGCGCCCGCTTGACTGGTGATGTTGCGTCGATCGTGATGGTGTCGCCTCTCGATGACTAAACGCGATTGAGCGTTATTTTAGCTGGGAGATGAACCCAGCGAAGTCATGCTTTCAGGAACGTGAGAGCCGTACCCCTGCGACAAGAGGGTGTCGCGGAGTTTCGTCATTGCCTTGTCCAGTTCCTCATCCGTTGCCTTCACTGCGTTCGATAGAAGAACATCAGCTTCTGTGCGTAGCGGGATCACGTGAAGGTGCGTGTGAGGGACCTCGAAACCTGCGATGACCAAGCCGGAGCGGGGGACTCCAAATGCTTTTTCCTGGGCGATTCCGATGATTCGCGCGACTTTCATAAGGTGCGTGGCGACGTTACTGGGCGCATCCGTCCATTTCTCATACGGGGTACGTGGTACGACCAGAACATGGCCGGGAGAGGTGGGCTCGATGGTAGCGAATGCAACGCATTCGTCGTCGGTCCACACGAAGCGACCTGCCCAGACGCCGGAAATGATGTTTTCAAAGACTGTAGCCATGAGGCCATTCTCACCCCAGAAGGGACCTCGTGGCTAGCGGACGAAGAAGCGAGTTTTCGCGCGAATGGTCTACCCTTGATACGGCGAAGAAAGTCGAAATATCAAGGGGAGGGCCCTGATGAGCCAGGCTTCCAACATGGAACCCGCACAGCGCTATACCGCTGAACTTGCCGGTCAGATTGAAACCGCATGGCAGGATCGGTGGGACGAACGAGGAACCTTTAACGCAGACAACCCGGTGGGTGAGTTCGCAGGTCCTCTGGCGGAAAAGAAGCCGTTCTTCCTTCTTGACATGTTCCCCTACCCGTCAGGCAAGGGTCTGCACGTTGGTCACCCGCTGGGCTACATCGCCACCGACACGGTCGCTCGTTTCCGTCGCATGCAGGGTGAAAACGTCCTCTACACGATGGGCTACGACGCCTTCGGGCTACCGGCAGAACAGTACGCCGTGCAGACCGGTCAGCACCCGCGTATTACGACCGAGGAAAACATCGCGAATATGCGTCGCCAGCTTCGTCGTCTTGGCCTGTCCCACGATCGTCGCCGTTCGCTGGCCACGACCGACACCGAGTACGTGCACTGGACCCAGTGGATCTTCCTGCAGATCTTCAACTCCTGGTTCGACCCGGAAGCAACCGCTCCCGATGGCTCCATCGGTGCCGCGCGTCCGATCGGCGAGCTCGAAGAGAAGCTTGCCAACGGCCAGGTTGGCGTTCCGGACGGCCGCAACTGGGAAGACCTTGACGCCGTTGAAAAGGCGAAGGTCGTCAACGACTTCCGTTTGGTGTATGTGTCCGAGGCTCCCGTGAACTGGTGTCCGGGCCTGGGTACCGTTCTCGCGAACGAAGAGGTCACTTCCGAAGGTCGCTCCGAGCGGGGCAACTACCCGGTGTTCAAGCGCAATCTGCGCCAGTGGATGATGCGCATTACCGCTTACGGCAAGCGCCTAGCAGACGACCTTGACACAATCGACTGGCCCGACAAGGTCCGTACGATGCAGCGCAACTGGATCGGTCGCTCCGAAGGTGCGACGGTCCGCTTTGACGTTCCCGCTGCAAGCGAAGTCGGCGCAAGCGTCGACAACCTCGAGGTCTACACGACGCGCCCCGATACTCTGTTTGGTGCCACCTTCATGGTTGTTGCGCCCGAACACCCGATTCTTGGTGGCACGCTTGCCGGCAACGACGATGACGAAGCTGCACTCACGGTTCCGGCCTCGTGGCCTGAAGGCACGAAGGACGCATGGACGGATGGCGCAGCTTCCCCGCGCGAGGCGGTTGCCCGCTATCGTGCCCAGGCTGCAGGCAAGTCGGAAACCGAACGCGCCGACGAAGAACGCACGAAGACCGGCGTTTTCACCGGCCTGTACGGCATTGACCCCGTCAACGGTCGCAAGGTGCCCGTGTTCGTCGCCGACTACGTCCTCTGGGGCTACGGCACCGGCGCGATCATGGCTGTTCCCGCGCATGACGATCGTGACTGGGAATTTGCGAACAAGTACGAGCTCGACATTATTCGCACTATCGGCGCAGTTGATGATCCGTACGGCCACGATTTGACCGAGTCGGCGTACACCGGCGACGGCGTTGCTGTTGATTCGGCGAATGACGAGATCAGTCTGAACGGCCTGGCAAAGGATGAAGCCAAGGCTGCGATGATCGAATGGCTGGAATCCAAGGGCTTCGGCCATGGAACCGTTACCTACCGCCTGCGTGACTGGCTGTTCTCTCGCCAGCGCTACTGGGGTGAGCCTTTCCCGATCGTCTGGGATGAGGACGGCCTGCCACATGCTCTGCCCGAAGATCAGCTTCCTGTTGAGCTTCCCGAGGTATCCGATTACTCGCCGCGCACTTTCGACCCTGACGACGCGAACACCGCGCCGGAAGCGCCACTTGGCCGAAGCGAAGAATGGGTGAAGGTCACCCTGGATCTCGGCGATGGCCCGAAGAACTACCGTCGCGAAACCAACACGATGCCGCAGTGGGCAGGCTCATGCTGGTACGAAATGCGCTACACCGATCCGAAGAACTCCAAGGCGCTGGCTTCGCCTGAGAACCTCGACTACTGGATGGGCCCGCGCGAAGGCAAAAAATCCGGTGGAACCGACCTGTACGTTGGTGGCGTTGAGCACGCGGTTCTTCACTTGCTGTACTCGCGTTTCTGGCAGAAGGTTCTCTTCGACTTGGGTCACGTGCCGGACGCAGAGCCGTACCACACGCTGTTCAACCAGGGTTACGTTCAGGCCTACGCCTTTAAGGACGAGCGCGGACAGTACGTGCCCGCCGACGAAATTGAAGGCGACGAGGCAACTGGCTTCACTTATCAAGGTCAGCCGGTGACCCGCGAATACGGCAAGATGGGCAAGTCGCTGAAGAACATCGTCACCCCGGACGAAATGTATGACGCCTATGGTGCCGACGTGTTTCGCGTGTACGAAATGTCCATGGGGCCGCTGGATGTCTCGCGTCCGTGGGAAACCCGTGCAGTCGTCGGCTCGCAGCGCTTCTTGCAACGACTCTGGCGTAACACCCTGGACGAAGAAACCGGTGAAGTGACCGTCACCGACGAAGAAGCAGATCTTCAGACGAAGCGTCTGGTTGCTCGCACGATCGCCGACGTCACCGTCGAATACGAGAACATGCGCGTGAACACCGCGGTCTCGAAGCTGATCGTCCTTAACAACCACCTGACCGGCCTGAAGTCGGTTCCGCGTGAAGCCATCGAACCCTTGGTTCTGATGATTTCCCCGGTTGCCCCGCACATTGCAGAAGAACTCTGGATGCGTCTGGGACACGGTGAGTCACTGGCTCGCGAGCCCTTCCCGGTTGTCACCGACGAATCGTTGCTTGTCGAAGAGAGTGTCACCGCGATTGTTCAGGTGAACGGTAAGGTTCGTGCACGCCTCGAGGTCTCGCCGTCGATCAGTGAAGAGGATCTGCGTTCTAAGGCTCTGGCTCAGGCGCCGATCATCAAGGCTCTTGAAGGTCGCGAACCTCTGAAGGTGATCGTACGCAAACCGAGCCTGGTCAACGTGGTGCTCCCGCGCTGATCACGATTGTGATGGCAGCCCTGCGGCGCTAAGCGGTGAGCTTCGCGCCGCAGGTGTTTTATCAAGCAGTGGCATCTTCTGCGAGGCTCACCAAGAACCGATAGCCTGCCACGGTAGCGCGCGAAAAGGGCTAGAGCTTTACCGCTTCGTAACACCATGAAGCGGGTTGCTACCAGCCACAACCACCTAGTTATCGTTTGATCCCAGATGAAAGGTCATTTATGCCTGAAGGTGATGCCATCCGTCGTCTTGCCTCGACGCTCAATGAGCTCTTCGTCGGGGGAACTGTGTCTGCTTCATCTCCGCAGGGGCGTTTCAGCGCTTCAGCTAAGCAACTCGACGGGAAGCTGATTCAGCGCGTGCGCGTCCATGGCAAGCACATGTTTATCGGCTTCGTTTCGCCCGAGGCACCCGATGTGTGGCCCCAGGATTGGATGCATATTCACCTGGGCCTGTACGGATGGTGGCGCTTCAACGGTGATGAGACTGTCGTTGATGAAGGCTACGGTGTCGCCCGTCGCGTTGCTCCCGTTCCGAAGGGGGAGTGGGACGGGCACTCAGAAACCCGCTGGGGCGAAGGCTACGGTCAGGCTGAAGCTGGAAGTTGGGAGCCTCCGGCCCCTGTTGGTCAGGTGCGTTTCCGCATGTTTAACGACCACGCGGTTGCCGATTTGGTCGGTCCGAACCGTTGCGAGCTGATCGACGACGAAGAACGTCAGGTTGCCGAGGCCAAGCTCGGTCCTGACCCGCTGGAAGATGGAGCGCGCGACGATAAGGAATCGGCGAAGCGATTCGCGTCGGTTGCGCACTCTAAGAAGCGCAATATCGGCGAGATCGTTATGGACCAGTCCATCATCGCCGGCGTCGGCAACATCTACCGTGCGGATGCCCTGTTCCTCGCCGGAATTTCGCCTTATCGCAAGGGGGCGAACATTTCCGAAAAGCGACTGAAGGACCTCTGGGTTTTGATCTGCGACCTCATGAATAGGGGGCTCGCTGCGGGGCGCCTCGAAACGATGGATCCCGACGAAGCACCCAATCCACCGATCGAAGGCGACGAGGAAGCGTCACGCTGGTATGTCTACCACCGAACCGGGCGTCCCTGCCTGCGCTGTGGCACGCCGGTCCGCGAAGCGCTCATGCAGAACCGTCGTCTGTTCTGGTGCCCCAGCTGTCAGCGATAAGGCGTCGGTTAAGCGGGCTGGGCCTCGTCAATCGGAGAAAATGACCAAGGTAAGTAACCGCCCAGCCTGCCATGAAACTGGCGGGTAGAAACGGTCGCGGAAGCCGGGGTAGGCGAACCTATTACTTGACGTCGGTGAAGCCGAGCGCGTCGTAGAGGCTGGCAGCTCCCATGTGGCGCGAATCGATCGTCAAGGACAGGCCGTCGAATCCCCAATCCTGGCAACGACGTGCGACCTCTGCGATGAGGGCGGTTGCGATGCCTTTGCGACGGTACTCCGGGGCGACGACAAGATCGACGACGAACGGGCCGTCGGGAGCGTCGTCCCACGGGGATTCTCTGACGACTTCGATGGCGCCGATCAGTGCGCCACCATCCCATGCGCCAACGAAAGAATCTTCGGTCGTCGCACCAAATGCCCCTTCGAAGGTCATGCGGAGTTCTTCCGAAATCTCGAGCATGGCCTCGGGCGTGTTTTCTTCGCCGTACGCGTCCAGGGTCAGGGCTGCGAGCATCGGAATGTCGTAACGGGTGAGCGTTGCGATCTCGATACCCTCGGGGCGTTCGACATCGGCCAACGCATCAACTGGTGCTTGAAGTGTGCGCTGTTCCATAAACCAAGTGTACGTGGCGTGTGTCACATTATGTGGGACTTTGGTGGCTGGCGTGCCCTTTGTTGCGCTTTAGCTGGGCAAATAGGGGTGCGAGGCCGGCTAAGCACACAAGGCGGGGCACCCGCGTAGCGCCGGTGCCCCGAACCAGAATGAGACGCCGGGAGGGTGCCCTCTGGGATCAGATGTAGAGTTCCGGCTCTTCTAAGAAGTAAGCGGGATCGATGATCAGATCGTCATCCTTCGTGTCGTTACAGGATTTCGGGATAAGGCGTGCGGGCACGCCAATCGCAACGTTCCCGCACGGAACGTCCTTGACGACGACCGCGTTCGCGCCGATCTTAGCGCCGTCGTGGACCTCGATGGGACCCAGAACTTTCGCGCCGGCGCCGATCATCACGTGATTGCCGACGGTGGGGTGGCGCTTACCGGGCGTCATGGCCACGCCACCCAGGGTGACGCCGTGGAAGATGACGACATCTTCGCCGACCTCGGCGGTTTCGCCAATAACAACGCCCGTCGCGTGGTCGATGAAGACGCGACGACCGATCTGGGCGCCGGGGTGAATGTCAACACCTGTCATGACGCGCGTTGCCGACTGCAACATGCGAGCGGGCAATTTAACGCCTCGAATCCACAAGGAGTGCGAAACGCGGTGTGCCCACAGTGCATGAACGCCCGGATAGGTGAGTGCAACTTCAACGCTTGATTGGGCGGCTGGGTCGCGATGACGAGCCGTCTGTAAATCTTCTCTGAGAAGCTTGAATGCACGACGCGGGTTGATCGCCATGGGTGTTCCTTTGGGGGATAACAGTGAACAGAACTGATCCTATCGAGGTTGGACGATTGAGTGCGCACGTTCAGCGCTCAGCGCAATGTCGGCTAAGGAAAATGCGGGGTGAGGAATGATCCGTACCCCGCATTCTCTTCAGCTTCTCGCTTCGCCGACGTCCTGTCGGCTTGAAGCAAATCAGTCCTTGTATTCCTCGAACAGAGCGGTCGAAAGGTAACGCTCGCCGGTGTCAGGAAGCAAGGTCACGATCTTCTTGCCAGCAAATTCAGGGCGGGCTGCAACAGCGGTTGCACCGGCTAGGGCTGCGCCGGAGGAAATGCCAACCAACAGGCCTTCTTCAGCGGCTGCCAGGCGAGCAAACTTTAGTGCTTCGGCGCTCTCAACAGAGATGACCTCGTCGATGATCTCAGCGTCGTAGTTGTCCGGAACGAAGTTCGGCATCAGACCCTGGATTGCGTGCGGGCCAGCGGAGCCACCGGTGAGAAGCGGAGATTCTGCGGGCTGAATTGCGATGACCTTAATGTTTGGGTTCTTGGCCTTCAGGGTCTTTGCGACACCGGAGATGGTGCCTCCGGTGCCGACGCCCGCGACGAAAACGTCAATTTCGCCGTCGGTGTCTTCCCAGATCTCTTCGCCCGTTGTAGCAACGTGGATTGCCGGGTTTGCGGGGTTGGCGAACTGCGAGGCGATGATCGAGCCGGGGCGCTCGTCGCGGATGCGCTCGGCTTTCGCGACGGCTGCGGAAACGCCACCCTTTGGGTCGGTCAGAACTAGTTCTGCGCCGAATGCGCGGACGAGGATGCGACGCTCAATGGACATGGAAGCCGGCATGACGATGACGACCTTGTAGCCACGGGCTGCGCCGACCATTGACAGTGCTATGCCGGTGTTGCCGGAGGTTGCTTCGATGATGGTGCCACCGGGCTTTAAGGCGCCGGATTCTTCTGCTGCGTCGATGATTGATGCTGCGATGCGGTCCTTGACGGAGGAGGCGGGGTTGAATGCTTCAACCTTGGCGACGACGTCCACGCCTTCGCCGGCGAGCTTATTAATACGAACCAGGGGAGTGTTGCCAATGAGTTCTGCAACGTTGGAAGCAATGTTCGACATGAGAGTCTCCTAAAAGCTTGACTACTGATCATTCAGTGCACGGTAAGCACAACGTGTGAAGTCAGAAAATAATTTCGTGGCATACGACGCATTTGTTCATGCGTCAGGGCGAATGACGACGCTGGGCGCCAGAAAAAACATTCGCCCGATCAACACGAAAGAAGACATGACGGTGCGACCAGACGGCGAATTCCGTGCTGGATGAGTGTCATGCGATCAAATATCATAATTGAATCTTAAAACAATTGGGGTTACTCGTCTACTTCGGCTCTCGTGGTGCCCATCATCTGAAACTGTGAAACACCTGAGGTCAGAGCAAGGATCTGCGCCTCAAAAATCGCGCGCGAATCAGGAAGCGTGCCAATTCGGATCGCGGCCTCGCTGCCCCAATCGATGCCAAGAATCTGCGCACCCGCATTCCTTAACTCAGCTTCAATCCTGCCAGCCTGGGCAAGTGAAACCCGAGTTTCCAGCACATCCAGCGGAACTAGTTTCGCCTTCGGTGCCAGGGCGAGCGCTTTGGATACAGACGATGAATACGCGCGCACGAGGCCGCCCCCACCTAAGAGGATTCCTCCAAAATACCTGGTGACAACGGCGGTCACATTCCACACTCCAGCTAGGCGGAGCGCATCAATCATCGGCGTGCCAGCGGTACCCGAGGGCTCCCCGTCATCACTCGAATGCTGATGAGGATCACGTCCATCAACTTGAATAAGGAACGCAGAGCAATTGTGGCGAGCCTGTGGATTGTCGGCCTTGACCTCATTAATCAGGGCGCGTGCCTCGTCGGAGGAGTCGGTGCGAGCAAGAGTCGTGATGAAACGGGAGCGCTTAATCTCGATTTCGTTTTCAATCCGAGTGCCCGAACGCACGGTATAAATGACTCCCATATTCACCCCTCTTCCTCAGATGCCTCTACACCATCGATACCGTTCTCTAACCTAGCTGATGGCATGAGAGGTTCGGAACATGTAATGAGGATCGCATCTCAGGCAGAGTATCGAACTAGGGTCAAAACGGGCGTTCATGGTACGATTTTTGGGTTGCCGTCAGTGGGAATGGGCCGGTCGGGTCCTTCTCGCGACGTTCTGGCGTCGGACGGCGGCTCATTTTTGAGCCACCAACCGACCATACGACTACCGAGAAGAGAGGGGAGGCACGATTCAATGGCAGTTCCGAAGCGAAAGATGTCCCGTGCGAACACCCGCACGCGCCGCTCCGCGTGGAAGGCAGATCTCACCGAGCTCAACACCGTCAAGGTTGCTGGCCGTGAGGTTCGTATCCCGCGTCGTTTGGCAAAGGCATACAAGAACGGTCTGCTGGACGTCGAGGCCTGATCCTCGATCCTGCAGTTGAGGCCCGGTGCTTATGCGCCGGGCCTTTTCCGTACCCGCTTTCTTGAGTCTGACTGAGTGTGATTGTCGTTTTTGTCGTCTGAGGCGACGTTTTGGGTTCTGGAAAGGTGGAAGTGGCGCCTTCTATGACATGCCCGACCGCCGGTAGTGCGATGCGGCAAAGAATGTGGGATACGCCTTTTAAGTGGTGGAAAAGGCACACGACTTTTTAGAGTAAGCACGTGCAAAATATTGCGTTAGTTTCAGCTCTTGCGGAGCAGAGCCTTCACCCGATGAGCTCGGAAAACCTCAGCCAAGACTTCGTGTCCCTTTTTGTTATTGCTTTGGCAGCTCTCTTGGCTCCGCTCCTATCCTCTGCGACTCGTAAGCGCGTTCCGGATGTAGTCTGGCTGTTGATTCTTGGTGTCATCATTGGGCCCTCAGTTCTGGGGATCGCTCAAGTCTCGGATTCCGTACACCTGCTACGTGAGATTGGTATGGGAATTCTGTTCTTGATCGCGGGTACTGAAATCAATATTTCGCAGGTTCGTGCAAAGCCTGGTCGCGTTGCTTCGATTACGTGGCTGATCTGTTTCTTTGCCGCATTTGCACTGGCTGTTGCCACATTGCGTAACGGTGATTACAGTTCCGCGATCGCACTTGCCATTGCGTTTACGTCCACAGCTCTGGGCACGTTGCTTCCGATCTTGATGGAAGCGGGACTGATGGGAAAGCCTGTTGGTGAAGCAGTGTTGATCCACGGTGCCATTGGTGAGCTTCTTCCCGTCATTGCTATGTCGCTTCTGCTCGGCACGCGATCTCCAGGCTGGGCCGCCGTTATCCTTGGGTTCTTCGTTGTCGCAACCCTGATCTCCGTTGCGATTCCGACGCGTTTCATTCTGCGTCGCCCCGAAATTGGTCGCGTGATCTTGCGCGGTGCTCAGACTTCGTCGAAGACGCTGATGCGCGTGGTCATGGCGATCCTGACCGGTCTGATGGCACTTTCCGCCGTCTTGAACCTTGACATCGTCCTTGGTGCGTTCGCTGCGGGCGTCATTGTCCATGCTCTTTCGCCGGTGAACTTTAGTGCGATTGAAGGGGAACTACGGACGATTGGCTTCTCATTCCTGATCCCGGTTTTCTTCGTGACCTCGGGTATGAATATTTCGCTGAGCGCCGTCATTGAGCGCCCGTGGTTGCTGGTGGCATTCGTGGCTGTCATCCTGGTGGTTCGCGGTCTGCCCATTGTGCTGATTGAACGCTTCGTTGGCACGGCCGAGAAAACTACGTGGCGCGATGCCACGAAGATTGGTCTCTATGGTGCGACGGGTCTGCCGATCATCGTTGCCGTGACGGGCGTGGCTGTGAATGCTGGCGTGATGGCCGAAGATATCGGATCAATCCTGGTGGCTTCCGGTGCCGCGTCGGTCCTCTTCTTCCCCTTGCTTGCCTCCCTTGAAGATAAGGTTTTCCTTCCCGCGCCCTAGTAGAAACGGAATAGAATGACAGGCGAGCGAGGCCTCGTCGATTGGGTGAAGCCCAGCGGGGAAGTGGTCGCTCAGTGGACTTGATCGAAGGAGATCACGATGAAGATTCTGATTGCTCGCTTTACTGCCAAGGAAGGCTTCGAAGACGAGGTTGGCGAAATGATCGCCGGCCTGGCGCGCAACGTTCACACGGAGCCGGGGAACGTGACGTTTGAGCCTCATCGTGAGGTTGACAATCCGCGCAAGTTCGTCGTCTTTGAGAAGTACGCCGATGACGCGGCGTTCGCAGCTCACATGGGGATGCCGTACGGCAAGGTCTTCAACGACCGCCTGAACCAGATCATCGAAGAGCCGGAGTCACAGCTAACGTTCCTTGACGCAGTGGAGTGAACGCGCACTGGAGTGTGAGGAAAGTGCCGGGGTGGGTGACCGCTCCGGCACTTTTCTTTGGTGCCTTTTGGGGTTGGGGCATCGTGCACGGCGACGGTGATGAATGATTGACGGGGCCGGGTTTATCTGCACCCTGTCAGCCCTGTTTGGCGCCCGGAGGTGGCATCTTTGGGAGTTGGTGCCCGGTGCCGGTAAACTTGGGTTCCGTCGACGTAGTCGTTGAGGCTGGTCTGACGCACTGCCTCCGTAGCTCAATGGATAGAGCAAGGGCCTTCTAATCCCGAGGTTGCAGGTTCGAGTCCTGTCGGGGGCGCAACCGGCCTGATCGTAGTTTTGCTTGCGATCAGGCCGTTTTTGTTTGTCTTGGCGCACCATCAAGAGCGAATCCGCGCGTGTTACAAAATCTCACAATGTGGTCGCTTTCTGGAAAAGTGTGACACCCATACGGCAGACTAAAACCATGACGACCTTCGCTTACGAAATGTGCTGCCTTCAGGGCACCACTATGCGTCAGCGAATGTGTATGTGATTGACGCCCTCGAACCTCTGTCAATCACTGCCGCAGTGAGTTAAAAGCCCCTTTGTGAACGAAGCTGGGCGTGCGGCACCAAAGAAATCTGGATACACCATGACTCTGGTCAACACCCCCGCAACTGCCGTCGTCGATGAAACACCCGAAACATCTTTCGACGACTTCCTTGAGATCCTTGCAAACCTTCGCCTTGCTCCCGCTCACGTTGAGTTCAACGCCGACCGCGGTGCGCTGACCATCCGAGGTGCCCGCATTGCTCTTTGCACCAAAGAACGCGAGTTGCTCACTCACCTTGTCTTGAACTCCGATCGCGCAGTTTCACGCGAAGAACTATTTTCTACCGTCTGGAACGGCGCTGGCCTTGGCCCCGACTCGCGTACAGTTGACGCACACATTCGTCGCCTGCGTAAGAAGCTCGCTAAGGCCCCCGAACTGATCTCGACTGTTCGAGGCCAGGGCTACCGCTTCAACACGGGTGAAGGCGTGCGCGTCCAAGCAACGCTCACGCACACTCTGGCCGCGTAACATGCCACGAGGCCGGGCAAACGTGGCCAGCCTCGTGAATAAGAGAAAGCCACACGCTTACCGAAAGCGCTCGCAAGCGGAACGAGCGTGACGCCTTAGATGATCAGGCGGAAGATCTCCGAATCCGCGTGCAACTCTTCGACGTGCAGGGGAGAATCCGCCATGCGTCGGCGCAACCCGTCAATGTCATCCTTCGCCGCAATATCGATGCCAACAACGGCGGGCCCAGATTCTCGATTGTTCTTCTTCGTGTACTCGAAGTGAACGATGTCGTCGTGCGGGCCAAGGACATCCTGCAGGAAGAGGCGCAGAGCACCCGGCTGCTGGGGGAACGTGACCAGGAAGTAGTGGCGCAAGCCCTCGTGACGAAGCGAGCGCTCCATAACCTCGGCGTAACGTGTCAGGTCGTTATTGCCACCGGACACGATCGCGATGATCGCACCATTAGAGTCACCCAGATAGCGTTCGCGCTCTTCAGGGGTTGACAGGTAGGAACGGATCGCGGTTGATGCCAGGGCGCCAGCCGGCTCAGCAATGACACCATCGGACTGGTAGAGGTCCAGCATTTCCGTGCAAACCGCGCCCTCGGGAACAACGAGGACATCGTCGACGTACAGGCGAGCAGCGTCGTAGGCGAGATCCCCTGCACGACCAACAGCGGTGCCGTCAACGAACGGGTCAAGCGATGCCAACGTCATTGGCTCGCCAGCATGTAGGGCAGCGTGCATCGAGGCCGCCCCTTCGGGCTCTACGCCGATGATCTTGATTTCGGGGCGCTTAGCGCGGATCCACGTCGCGATGCCAGCAAGCAATCCACCGCCACCGACGGGAACGAGGACCGCCGCCGTGTTCTCGGGCATCTGTTCGAGCAACTCAACGCCGATCGTGCCCTGGCCCGCGATCGTCATCGGATCATCGTAGGGGTGAACGTAGGTGCGCCCAGTCGCGCGCGCAGCTTCCTGCGCCAGCGCGTTTGCCTTGTCGAAGGTGCCATCAACGATGACCTGCTCCACCCAATCACCACCGATCGTGGCAATACGATTGCGCTTCTGACGAGGAGTATTCGACGGCAGATAAATCGTGCCGTGAACCTTCAGGTGCGCGCACGAATAGGCAATGCCCTGCGCATGGTTACCTGCCGAGGCACAGACGACGCCACGTTCGCGTTCAGCTGCAGTTAATAGCGACATACGCGCGTAGGCGCCTCGAACCTTGAAGGAACGGCACTTCTGCGTATCTTCACGCTTGAGCAACACCGAGGCACCAATTGCGTCCGTCAACCGTTCAGAACGCGCCAACGCAGTGCGGTGGACAACGCCACGCAACACCTTTGATGCGGATTCAATATCCGCAGGAGTCGCATTTGTGTGGAACGTGGAAGCGGTTGTGTCGCTCATCAGGTCCTTCAATCGATCGGGAACCGGGAATCGGTCGCAAGCCGGCGCGGGTGCGTACGGCGAACGGATACAGTTTAAAACCGCTTGCCTACCCGCGTCCGATGGTGGTCACGTGGCGGTCAGAGGAAATAGATCAGTGGGGATATATTCTGCTACCCCGTGAGGATGCTGGAATTGGAACGAGGTTCAGGCAAGCCTCGTCAATGTGTGCGAAAGGGGAGAGGGAGCCCCCGCGCGGGCGCGACGAAGGTGGCACTTCTTGGGGTTGCGTTGAAGGTGGCACGTCCCACGCAAGAAGGCTCAAAACCCCGCGGTAAAATAAGCGAGTGACGAAGAAACTGAAGGATCCATTGGTATGGATCGACTGCGAAATGACCGGCCTCAACGTGAAAGCCGACGCGCTGGTCGAGGTCGCCGTTGTTATCACTGACGCCGACCTGAACATAGTTGACCCAGGCATCGACGTTCTGATCAAGCCCCCAGCAGTTGCCCTGGAGCAAATGAACGACTTCGTGCGCAATATGCACACGACCTCCGGATTGCTCAAAGAACTTGAAAACGGACTGACACTCCAAGAAGCAACAGACCAGGTTCTGTCCTACATCAAGCAGTTCGTTCCTACCCCCGGAAAAGCTCTTCTTGCCGGTAACTCGGTCGGCACGGACAAAATGTTCCTCGAGGAATATATGCCCAGCGTTATCGACCACCTTCACTACCGCATCATCGACGTTTCTTCCCTGAAGGAACTGGCGAAGCGCTGGTACCCGAACGCGTTCTACGGCGCACCGACCAAGCACGGTGGTCACCGTGCGCTCGCGGACATTCTGGAATCCATCCAGGAACTTGAGTATTTCCGTCGCGTTTTGTTCCCCTCTCACCGTGTTTCTTCCGAGGCTGTGGCTCAAGCGCTGAAGGAAACTCTGGCTCTTGAGATTCCACGTATTGGTGCTTGACCTGCGTTAACCCGGTTTCGCGCCAGCATTGCGGTCGCGTTATTGCCAAGCCGGGGCGGTTGCCGATAGGAGTTATCCACAATTTCGCTCAAGTGCCACTTATCCACAATTGGCGAGGGACGTATGAGCGCCCTCGCCAATTGAGTTTCAGACTCATTATGTCAGCTCAATGGCGAGGATAAAGGAGACACTGATGAGCGACACGACGATTACTTTGCGAGGCCGTATTGGCACGGACTTGCGTGTATCGAAGAGCGCGAACAACCATTTGACGATCCGTTTTCGCTTGGCGGTCACACACTGGTTCGCGTCTGCTGACGGGGTTCTGACGCAGGGGCGTACTCAGTGGTATTCGGTTCATGCGTGGGATCGGCTTGCCGATAATGCCCTGCATTCATTGGCGAAGGGTGAGCCCGTGATTGTAATGGGGCGGCCTCGCGCGAATGCGTGGAAGGATTCTGACGGAAATATTCGCTCTGAAGTGGTTATTAACGCTCAAGCGATCGGGCATGACTTGACCAGCGGAAGAAGTACGTGGAGGAAGAGTATGCCTTCGCCTTCAGGGGGTGGTTCTGCTCTTTCTTCGGGGGACGAGGCCGTGGCCACGCTTACTTCGACGTCTGACGTTTCTGGGGCCAACGTGAGGATGAACTCCGGGGGTGGGGTGTCCGACCCCTTGGGAGCAAGTTTTGAAGACTCTCCTTTAACTGCGTCGAACGCTATTGGTGAGGAAAGCGAAGGTGATTCCGCACCAATGACAGACCCAGAATGTAGCGATGAAGCCTGCGATGGGTCGTGCGGACAAGAGCAATCGTCGACTCTGAAGACAACGGTGGGTAAGAATCGACGTGTTGATCAGGGATAAGTGAAGACGAAAGGGATCTTCACTTATCCCAAGGACAAGTGCCCAGAGGATAAATAAGCTCGCGAGGTCGTGGACATGGTCACGCCCACGCTGTAATTCTCAGCAGTCGTGTGGGGTTCGGCGTGGGTGTGGCTTAGCATGGAGGGGATAACGGACAGTTTTACTGTCATGCACAACCACATGTTGGATGGAGACCAGTGGCTGAGTACATCTACCAGATGATCAAAGCGCGTAAGGCGCACGGGGATAAAGTAATCCTCGATGACGTGTCTATGTCGTTCTTCCCGGGCGCGAAGATCGGTATGGTCGGTCCGAACGGTGCCGGTAAGTCCTCGATCTTGAAGATCATGGCAGGCCTTGACGAACCGAGTAATGGCGAAGCTCGCCTGACCCCGGGTTACAGCGTCGGCATCCTTGAGCAGGAACCGAAGCTTGACGATACGAAGAACGTGATTGAGAACGTTCGTATGGGTGCGGCAGATACTTTTGCGAAGCTCGATCGTTTCAACAAGATTTCTGAAGAGATGGCGAATCCGGATGCGGATTTCGATGCTCTGATGGAAGAAATGGGCAAGCTCCAGGATGCCCTCGATGCTGCGAATGCTTGGGATATTGATTCCCAGCTTGAGCAGGCAATGGACGCCTTGCGTTGCCCGCCGGCAGACCAGCCTGTCAACGTTCTGTCCGGTGGCGAGCGTCGTCGCGTGGCACTGTGCCGCCTGCTGATCGAGGCTCCCGATCTACTACTGCTTGACGAACCGACGAACCACTTGGATGCCGAGTCTGTGCTCTGGCTGGAAAAGCACCTGTCCACCTACGCTGGCGCCGTTATCGCGGTTACCCACGACCGTTACTTCCTTGACCACGTTGCAGGCTGGATCGCTGAAGTTGACCGTGGGCACCTCTACCCGTACGAGGGCAACTACTCGACCTACCTGGAGACGAAGGAAAAGCGTCTGCAGGTTCAGGGTCAGAAGGACGCGAAGCTTGCCAAGCGCCTGAAGGAGGAACTCGAATGGGTTCGTTCGAACCCGAAGGGTCGTCAGGCGAAGTCGAAGGCTCGTCTGGAACGCTACGAGGAAATGGCTGCCGAAGCGGAGCGCACTCGTAAGCTCGACTTCGAAGAAATTCAGATTCCGCCAGGCCCGCGCTTGGGCTCAATCGTCATCGAAGCAACCAACCTGCAAAAGGGCTTCGGCGAACGCACGTTGATCGATGGACTGTCGTTCTCCCTGCCGCGTAACGGCATTGTCGGCGTCATTGGCCCCAACGGTGTTGGTAAGACGACCCTGTTCAAGACCATCGTTGGCTTGGAGCCTCTTGACGGTGGCGAACTGAATATCGGTGAAACTGTCAAAATCTCTTACGTTGACCAGACTCGCGCCGGCATTGATCCGGATAAGAGCCTCTGGGAGGTCGTCTCTGACGGACTCGACTATATCCAGGTCGGAAACGTTGAAATGCCGTCGCGCGCTTACGTGTCCGCGTTCGGCTTCAAGGGTGCGGACCAGCAGAAGCCTGCTGGTGTTCTGTCCGGTGGTGAGCGCAACCGCCTGAACCTGGCACTGACGCTCAAGCAGGGCGGTAACCTGTTGCTCCTTGACGAACCGACCAACGACTTGGACGTCGAAACCCTTGGTTCGCTGGAAAATGCTCTTCTACAGTTCCCCGGTTGTGCCGTGGTCGTCACCCACGACCGTTGGTTCCTTGACCGCGTGGCCACCCACATTCTTGCGTGGGAAGGTACTGAAGAGAATCCGGCTCAGTGGTACTGGTACGAGGGAAACTTCGAGTCCTATGAGAAGAACAAGATCGAACGCCTTGGTCAAGATGCGGCGAACCCGCATCGCGTCACGCACCGTAAGTTGACGCGCGACTGAGAATCGTAGAGCCCAGGAAGTGGAGCGTGGCCGAATGGCTACGCTCCACTTCGTTATATCGTGGTCACATCAGGGGCCCGTTAGGGGAATGTAAGAGGCAAGGAAAGACACATGATCCCAAGTCAAACGCCAGTGTTCTTGGACTGCGATACGGGAATCGATGATGCGCTGGCATTAGCCCTATGCGTTGCCACCCCCAGTTTGAAGCTCGTGGGTGTTGGGTGCGTGTCTGGGAATACTGATGCCGAACAGGCAACGCGGAACACGCTTGACCTTCTTGCTTTAGCGGGACGATCAGGGGTCCCAGTCGCGAGTGGCGCACACGACTTCCTTACCCACCCTTATGCCGGGGGAGTGCCCCATATCCATGGGGTAAATGGCGTTGGCAACGTCGAACTTCCCGCGTCGACCCAAGCCGCTGATACGAGGAGCGCGGCCGAGCTTCTGATCGATCTCGCGTGCGAGTATGCGGGTAGCCTCGTTGTTATTGCTGTCGGGCCGCTGACGAACCTTGCGCACGCGATTGAATTGGAGCCGGCGTTGCCGGAGCTCGTGAAAGAGCTTGTCATCATGGGTGGCGCACTTCGCGTGCCCGGGAACGTTTCGCCTGTCGCAGAGGCGAATATTGCGAACGATCCCGAAGCGGCACAGCGGGTCTTTGATGCCAAATGGCCGATTACCTTGGTTCCTCTTGATGTGACGATGCGATACCCGATGTTCGAAGAACACCGACGAGTGCTACTGGATCACCCGCACCCCTTCGTCAGCGCGCTTGGCGAGATCCTCAACCTGTACTTCGGCTTCTACACGGACGTTTTCGGTCCGCGTTCATGCGCACTCCACGATCCGATGGCAGTGGCGCTCGCCAGCAGAATGTTGAGTGCCAAGCGGAGCGAACAGATGCGAGTCAGCGTCGATACCACCGATGGTGAAGGACGAGGCCAAACAATCGAACGCCTCGACCCGTCGGGCAACGTCCGCGCCGTATTCGAACTTGAAGACGAGCTTGCAGGGCGCTTGGTTCAACGGCTGGTGAGGTTTTACTGAGTGCCTGCCTTGAGGCTACGTGGGCTACTCGTTCGTGAATGAGGGTCATACGGAGGGGAGCCCGTATTTTGGATCCTTCCTGGGGGGCAGTGCCGATAGAGATATACCGCGAAGCGTCTAACAGTGCTAGACAGAACCCGGCTGAGGAGAACACGTTCAGACAAGTGTGGCTCAATCAGTGGGTGAAGCGGCAACACCCCCCAGAGGTGAGCTCAGTTTATGATTCGCGAGGACTGCTGGTGCTATGAGATTTTACGCGAAAGAGGCTACCGAAACCATTGGCCACCATTGCTAGCACTGAGTAGATGGCTCCGTAGCTGAGTGCGGATTCGTTGAAGAAGATGAACATGGGCACCATGAAAGACACTATCGGCATCACTGTCCATAAAACAGTGAAGCCCTCCGTGATTCCGTCCCAGGCAGCTAGCGCAATAGTAGCGAGTGGAAAAGCTATAAGCAGCATCAAGATAAACAGCGTCATGCCTGAATCATGGGCGCTGAATACTCCGAAGGCGGCTGTCGTGAGAGTCGGCAGTAAAAGATAGCACGCGAAAAGCCCGCCAAGGCGTACCCAAGTGCCGCGCCTTTTCCATCTTTGCATGCACTCATTTTTCCATGACCAGAAGGGAAAAACCAGGGGTCTTAGAAACTGGCTACACGACAGGGCGAAACCAGTCGAGAACCATCAATTGTCCACCAGCTACAGCTTCTTGTTTGAGCCGACATCTGTTGGTCGTCCGGTAACCGAACGTAGCGCGATGCAGATGATGGCCGTCTACTCCTGCGTGCGGATCTTGGCTGAGACGATCGCGGGCCTGCCGTTGCGCGTCTATCGCACCGGGTCGGACAGGTCGAAGGTGAAAGCCACCGATCACAGGCCAGTAGCTGCCGCTTCCAGTTCTGCCGCCTCGAGGTCACGCAGGGTGACCCCATCGGCGGTCTTCCAGTAGACCTTGCCTGAGGTCGATGAGCCTGTCAGGAAGTCTGAGGCCGCAGACGGGGAGGTGAACAACGTGTCGCGCAAGAGTTCGCCGTCTTCGCTGATGGGTTCGGCGAGCTTCTCAGGGTTCGTGCGCACCGACCCAGCTGGCAACATTAAGCCAGATAAGCAAAAGTCTACGGAGAAGATTGACGGAGTCGTCGCCACCATCATGACCCTCGACAGAGCCATACGCGGCGGCAACGCGAGCATGGGTGGAGCGTCTTGACGAGCGCGGCTTGTTGGTCTTATAAGAGATACATGAGTGCATCTTTGGACAGTAATTTGGCTCGTGAGCTCGCATGGGACACTTCTGCGCCACGGGGAAAGAGATCCTCAGTTCGATATCATCGGGACTCTTCATCCAGAATTGAAAAGGCTAGGCAACAGGCAGAGATGTCTACCGTTCCGGTCGAAACAATCGCGAAGTACACTAATGAATATCTCGCGGCGCTCGGGGTGGAGCCTGTCAAGAAACCTAAGTTCGATACTCCGGTAGATGCCACAGATCAAGAACTAGAGGATTTTCTCAAGACAACACTCTACGAAACTGTGCATGAACGTGATCTCATCTGGATGAAGTTCACTTCCGATGGTTTTCTAGGCGTGGTTGCAGCCAGCACTGATGTCAATTTCGATATCCCTAGTGGCGAAGAGACAGACCTTCGACACCGGAATACCTCAGGGATCATCGTTCATTCACTCGCCAAGTCTTGGGATCGCAGCTTCATTCTCGCGTTTCCGCTCTTTGAGATTCCAGAAGACCTACAACGTGGCAACATTGAGGTTGGAATCGGGAATTACCTCATCAGGCGTAGTGTTCCAATTCTGGACTTCTATTCTCATCGGTATCAGCCTGATTTGGATAGAATGCGAGTTTCCTGAACGCATTTTGACCCTTCCTTCGGAGAGGTCATTTTTCTTGGAGGGTTGATGAAGTTCTTTCAACGGTTTTGTGGAGGCTCACGTCGCGTCCCCACCAACACCCAGCTCTCGTCCGGCTACTCGTTCCTCTTCGGCCCTACCTCTTCTGGGCGTCCGGTGACCGAACGTAGCGCGATGCAGATGATGGACGTCTACTCCTGCGTGCGGATTTTGGCTGAGACGATCGCGGGCCTGCCGTTGCGCGTCTATCGCACCGGGTCGGACAGGTCGAAGGTGAAAGCCACCGATCACAGGCCAGTAGCTGCCGCTTCCAGTTCTGCCGCCTCGAGGTCACGCAGGGTGACCCCATCGGCGGTCTTCCAGTAGACCTTGCCTGAGGTCGATGAGCCTGTCAGGAAGTCTGAGGCCGCAGACGGGGAGGTGAACAACGTGTCGCGC
>NZ_JAQEVQ010000017.1:21108-29116 GCF_027694595.1 Pauljensenia sp. OF14-1SRA
GGGAGGTGAACAACGTGTCGCGCAAGAGTTCGCCGTCTTCGCTGATGCGTTCGGCGAGCCTCTCACGGTTCTTACGTGCTGACTCAGGCACAGAATGGGTCATCCCTGCTCGCAGCTTGGCGCCGGCGAGAACAACGAACCCGTCGGTCGTTTGCCGACCGCTTCCGGACGCGCCAGCCGATTTCAGGAACAGCAGGGGCTCCACACGGGGGGGCGCTGCCTCCGATGGGTTTTGCGTCAGGGTCTTGGCATCATCGACCGCATCGAAAACTCGGTAGCCAAGTGAGCCGATCAGGATCTTCGCCATCGAAATGAACTCGTCGAGAGCAGCCTTCTTCTCCTCGGTCACATTCCCGGGAGAGGGGTCATTGCCATTGACCGCCCTAACACGGTCAGCTAGCAACGCCTGCTGGTAGAACGCATTCTCAAGATAGGAGATCTCGGTGGGGCCGAACGAGTTGTCCGAGTCGATAATCAGGATCGCGTGGGTGAAGTAGTCGAGCTTCTCCTCGCTGAGGTGTTCTGCAACCCTAGCCAGCACGCCGTTGCCGTTCTTACGCTCGCGGGCCTGGCCTACGTAGAGCAACTCCTCGCCGGTCTCAGTGTCAGTGCCAAACAGGAGGTAGATGCCGCTCTGTGCCAGCTCGGGGCGATCCTTGGAGCGTGTGATCTCGGTGCGCGGGATGAGGTAGACCTTGCCGACCCAGTTGTCCAATGAACACTTGATCCGCCCACTCGGGGACCCGTCCATCAAGAACAGCTGCACAGTCCTTGGAGCTGCCACACGCCACCGCCTTGCCACCAACACCTACAGATACACCTCAAGAGTATTCGCTGCCAGATTCTCTCGGGTCGTTTTTGAAGACACCCGTGAATTGAGCACATGGATTGTTGGCGAGTGCGTGCAGCGAGCCGTCGAATTAAAGGTGAACTCAACCACTGCGAAGGGCACATCTTGCGTGAAGACCGAATCGAGCAGATCACTTGTCTACTCACCGGCGCAACGACTTTCACTGACGAACTCTTTCATATCAAAGCGCGCTCAACAATGCCATGAATGCCGGAGAGCTTAAAGTCGATTAAGCAACAACGCTCGTGACGATCGAGGGCTTAACAGCGATGATGGGCAAGGAAGTCCAGGCGAATACACGCATCGCTGCAAGCCTCAACGACGATACGGACTTCGGCCCGACCAATCACAACAAGGTTGCACGCATCATGAAATCCATGGGCGCAGTGGGAACGAGTGCCGATAATGCCCTGGCAGAGTCATTTAACGCCACCTTAAAGCGTGAAGTGCTGCGTGATCGGAAAGTCTTTGACAGTCCAATCAGCTGTCGCCAAGAAGTCTTTCGATGGTGCATGCGCTGCAACACCCGCAGACGGCACTCTTGGTGCAACCTTCTAGCCCCCGATGACTTCGAAGCACTCACATCAGCTACAGTGATCCAAGTAGCATAGCTAACCCCCGATGTGTCTACTTTCCGGGGGTCAGGCCCCTCGCGGGGGTTAACTCTTGGAAGGTTTCTGGCCTTCCACTGGAGGGTGTCTGGGAGATGCCTGCGAGATATATAGGTAAAAACTGGGAAGTATTGACCGACGCAGGGAAGTAGGTAGACTAATTCCCGTTGTGATCATCTCGTGCAAAGAAAAGAGAGAAGACCATGTTGAATACTAAAAAATCCAAATGCCTAGCTGCTGCACTATCGCTGGGTATCGGTTTGACGATTGCCACCCCCCCCGAATGCTTTCGCTGCCAATAAGCCAGCACCGGATTCCACCCCAATTCCTTCGACCGATACTAAAACTTCATTAACCCGTGAGCAGCTGGAAGCCGCTATTAAAGACGCTACCAACGAAGTTGCTCAGGCTAAGAAAAATCTTGATGAAAAGACTGCCTTATTAAATGAGGCAAAGAAAACATATGACAAGGCTGTTTCTGCAGTAGAAGCCAAACATGCCGAAGTTAACGATTTGCAAACGCAAACTGAAGTTTTGTTGCAGAAAAAAGAAGATGCTGAAAAAGCCGTTCAAGCTGCAAAAGAGAAGTTGGACAAAGCTATCAAGGACTCGGGTGCTGCTGCCGACGAGATTAAGAAGCTGCAAGAGGCTCAGAAACTAGCTGCAAAAGAGGCTGAGGATGCCGCTGCAGCCGAGGTTTTGGCGAAACAGAATCTAGAAAAAGCTCAGCAAGAGAAGAATCTAGCCGACGAAAAAGTTGTTGAGCTTGGAAAAGAATTTGACTTAGCTACCAAAAAAGTTGAGTACGCTAAAACCCGGTCTAGTCAGCTTGAAGAGAGACTAAAAACGCTCAAGGAAACCACTAAGCAGTTACAGAAAGAGCACCCGGATGTTGCTAGTGAATTGCAAAAATCGCGAAGTGAACTAGCAGAAGCTGATAAAATCAAAAAAGAGAAGCAAGAATTACTTACTGAAAAGACCAACGAGTATAACAAGCTCGTAGAAGAGGCAGTATCCGCTAGGTCCGCAGTCGAAGCCCTGACCAAGAAGTTGGAAGAAAAACGGACTCGCTCTGAGGAGCTTAAGGAAGAGAACAAACAGAACCTTCAGCAACTTAACGAGTTTAAAGGTAAGAAAGAGGCGGCCCAGACTGCTCTAGAGCAGAAACAAAATGAAATTGGGACTTATGACGAAGATATCAAGCGGGCGCAAGAAGACCTTGAAAAAGCGGTAGCCGAAGACAAGAATCAATCTACCCCTGAGACACAGAAGAAAATTAAGGATGCTGAGAATAAAAAACAGCTAGCAGAAAAGAATAAGAAGTCAGCCGAAAGTGAAGCTGAAGTCCTAAAAGGTCAGGTTAAGGATTTTACAGAAAGATTTTCTGCCCTAACTCAGGAAATTCTGAAAAATCAAACTGAAATAGGAACTCTAGACGCTGACGTCAAAGAACTTGATCAAAAGCTTAAGACGGAAACGTCCGCTGCCGAGGGTCTCTTCGCAAAAGCAGATGAAGCTGAAAAACAAAAAAAACAAGCTAAACAAGCAGCTGATGATGCCATAAGAAATTATGACGATAAAAAACATGCTGCGGATGAGCTAGAGGCAGTTGCAAAGAAGCTAGAAAAAGCAATACAAGACGAAAAAGAAGCTGAGCAGGATAAGCAGCAATCCGATAAGCTACTAGCTGAAGCCCAAAATAATCTGAAGTCGGCGATGGGCGACAAGCAACAGGCCGAGAAAAACGCTGAATTGAAGGATAATCAGCTTCAACAAGATCAGGCAGCTGAAGAAGAAGCCAAGAAGAAAAAGCTAGCTGCAGAAAAAGCGCTTTCCAAAGCGAATTCTGATTTGAAGGATGCTATGGACAGGAATGCGCCTGTTGCCTCCGCCAACGAAGCGCTTCAGGAAGCGAAGCTGAACTTGGCCGAAGCCCAGAAAACTTGGGAAGATAAGAAGGCGGCGTTAGCAACAGCGAAGCAGAACCTATCTGAGGTGAAAAATAATGAAGCAATTGCTAAAGCTGCTTTTGAATCTGCCACATTAGAACTTGACAAAGCTAAAAAATCTAGCGAAGAACTAGAGCGCAAGTTAGCTAAACTACGCGCTGAGCTGCAGACTATGAGAATGCTTTCTAATGCTATGGATCCGTCCAGTGGGGGAAGCAATAGTCCAAAGAACAAGGGCGATAGTCAACACTCAAAGGCAAAACAGCTTGCGAATACCGGCGCAGACATCACCCTATTACCCGTGGGAGCAGGCATCGCTTTGCTAGGCATTGGCTTCGTTGGAGCTAGAAAACGCCGAGCTGAATAGGAAAGGCGGGCTAAGTCAATCTGATCTGTGATGCATAAATCTGTGTTGACCATCACTGATGGACAATAACTGCCAGATCCAATACAACTGTTAGATCTGGCGGCAGTGCAGGGGCATAGACAGAACATAATCGGCAACGGATACATCCAAGGGGGGGGGCGGCTCATGTTACAGAATGAGTCGCCCCTCTTGTTTGTACCTAGTCCGTATTATTCACGTAAATAAAAGAGTCGCTCTGGCAGAGTCCCTATTTGGAGTGCCTTGGGTTTTTAAATCCGGGTGACTTGAGTATTGTCCACTGATGTCCTGCCTGTTGGTGTTGAAAGTGGGTTAGCGGGCGAAAGTCGCATCCAGGCGCGGGTTTTCTTGGCTGCCCATTCGTAGTGGGAGCTGGTCGAGGACACGAAATAGGAGCTCAGGCTGGTCGTCCCCGTCCAGGTGAAATATTTCTTGGTGAAGAGTTCCTCGTTGGTGAAGCTCTCGATCAGATCAAGTATTTGATGGTGTGATATGCCCAAAAGGTCGCGTGCTTCTCTTAGGGTCGTGTATTGGTAGTGCGCGGTGAAGTCTTCGTTGAGCTTGGCGTAGTTACGCCACGTGTAGGATTCAGGGAAAAACGCCTGGGGCGTGCCCGCATAGTTGGTACTGACAAAAGTCGTGACGAGGTTGTGCCATTCATGCAGGTGTATCACCACGTCCCGTAGGCACTTATCACGTCGCCAATGCGCCTCAGATCCCTTTGCCAACAGTTGTTCCGGGAAGAGAGCGCAGGTTTGTTCGGGTGGAATTGCGTCCCAGAGTCTCACGAGCTTGTCGTAGGAGACGCGTGTTGCCTCAAGCAGCTCATCCTTGGTCTTGGGCCGGGGCATTACGCCACCTCCCTCGCACGAAAAAACGAACGGCGATTTCGATTTATTATTCTACGAACACATGAGCATCTTTATGGAGAGTAGCTGTAAAGGTACACACGTATGACAAAAGACGGAACTGCCCGAGGAGGCGCGGGGTGTGGCGATCGCTAGACCTTTTGCGGCAATGAGCCAGTCGTTTGGTAAGCAGGCGAACGTGTATTGGTATGGGGTTTTGAAATTGTGCGCGACCGGGGCACCGTCTACGAGTAAGCCACGAATGAGATGAGCCAGCGCTTGCCCCTGCCGCTCTGCTCGCTCACGAGATCTGCCGCCTCGATGCTACCGCACCGACGGCACGATCCGTGGAATCGGCCCCGACAGGACATCCCAGGTCAGTGTGGTTTTCACGATAAGTGGGGGCGCTAGGGGTGGCACGAAATAGGAACTGCTTACTCGTGCTCATTTTCGTCTGAATCCGAGTCAAGGCTGCTACCTTGCGCGAACCACAGCGGGAATGAAAGAACCAGGTAAAGCGGGACGGACAGGAGCCCCAGAGCAATGACAAATGACACCGCAAGAGCATTGGGAACTTTATGCGTGCAGGACGATATCTTGACAGCGTTATATGAACCCCACGCGACTGAGGCGATGATTGGGGCAAGGGCGAGGTTCCACGGGTTACCCGGCGAAAACAGGTCGACGCACAGGCCGAAGAATGCCGTAACGCCAAATACCGAATTCGGGGCAATATTGTGCATCTTCGGAAGCTCTTCCTCGTAAGTTTGTGCGAAGAAGATGCATGAAAGTACGAGCCATGCGCCAACTAGGAAGGCAAGGAAGTCGTGCGCAACTCCAGTAAAATCACGAATAGTTATGTAGGAAGACGCGATTCCGGAAGCAACCGAATTAAGACCAAGCAGACCAAACACACTTGCCACGTTTTCGATCCCACTAGATCCGTAGTCCCAGAATGAAAACGTGACCGCAACTGCGTACACGGAGACTAGAAGGTTAACAACGCTTCGAAATTTGAAACCGAAGCTAGCCAGAAGCGTTTCGCCGACCAAAGATCCCCCTCTACTCGAAAACTATCCCCCTACGCAGCTAGAGCGTAGGTGTCTCCAATTCGTATCCAGTCCGTGCTAGAAGTTTCCATGATCTGGATTTGTCTGATTTTGTCGCGCAGTTTTTTGAGTCGTTTTACGTCGTGATAGTAGGTCTTAAACTCTGTGCGGAGTTCATCAAGGAACAGGGGCTCAATGGTTTTAAGAATGTTGATTTCAGTGGTGTAATGCTCACCTAGTTGCCGCCTGGCTTTCGCGCTTTCTGCGGATTGGAATAGTGAGCTGAAAATTGTGGGGCTGGTCTCTGAGCAGTTGAGCAGGTAGGCTCCAAGCAAGTCTTTGATGAACGACTGCGCTTGCTCACCGGGCTCCTCCGTCCAGTCTGCAACAACCTTCGCACAGCGCCTGCGGATTTCGGAGAGTGAAAGTGCGGTAGCCACATTGCCTCCCTTATTGTCTAACGCAATATTAGCCGGGAGTACGGACAATAATTTGGAAGCAGAGCAAGCCAGGCGCGTCCTTGAAAGCTTCCCACAAGCTTCCCACTCGACTTCCCAAGTGGTATGGTGAGTGGGAAGTTAAGTGGGAAGTTAGTGAGCAGTCGATGGATACTGAACGCTTAGGGTCAATCGTTAACACATTGCGCCTGATCGGAACAGACAAGCAAGCAATCGAAGTCAAGAGCAATGTTGGCAAATCAATTCGCGAAACACTCAGCGCGTTCGCGAACGCCAACGGCGGCCTCATTATCGTGGGCCTCGATGAGTCAAATGGCTTCTTGCCCGTGGACGGCTTCGATGCAGCAAAAGCTAGGGACGCACTAGAAACTCGATGTGCCCAAACCACGCCCCCTGTACGCCCCCTCATCGACACAGTTCCCTTTGAGAACTCGTTGGTTGTCGTAGCACAGATTAATGAAATGACTTCCGAAGACAAACCTTGCTACGTAACTGAACAGGGAAAGTATGGCGGTAGTTATATTCGGGTTGGTGACGGCGACATCCGCCTCACGCAATACGAAGTCGACCGCCTCGTTGAGGAGCGGGCCCAGCCTAAATGGGACGAACAGCCAGTGACAGAAGCGCAACTTGAAGACCTGCATTCAGACACTGTGAATGCCTACATGACTGTTCAACGCAAACGTCGTCCCAAAACCTTTAATGACGGCACCGAAACTGCGATGAAACGTCTACGCATCCTCAAGGGCGGACACCCAACCCTGGCGTCCTTGCTTGTTATGGGTGAGTATCCGCAAGAATTTTATCCACGCCTCACCGTGACATTTGCCAGCTTCCCGGGTACAACGAAGGGCTCTGTCACTGAAGGAGTTCGACTCCTAGACAGCAAAACCCTCACCGGAACCATCCCGGAGCTCGTTGATGAAGGAATTGAAGTAGTTAAAAACAACATGCGCACTGCCGCTCTCATTGGCGAAAAGTACCGCTCAGATTTGCCAGACTATCCTCCTATCGCAGTACGTGAAGCGCTCGTAAATGCCCTCATGCATCGCGATTACTCACCGCACGCGCAAGGCAGTCAAGTGCAAATAAACATGTTCGTTGACCGCCTCGAAATCACAAGCCCGGGAGGTCTGTATGGAGGCGTTACCGTACGAAACCTAGGGAAGCCAGGCGTGAGTTCAACCAGAAACCAACGCCTCTCTTCTTTTCTTGAAGACGTGAAGTTTCATGCCGATGGAGGCGGAGAAGGTGTTGTGGCTGAAAACAGAGGCACGGGCATCGCGGTCATTCAACGCTCGCTCACCGATGCCCTCATGCCGCCACCTGAGTACATTAACCGGCTAGATAGCTTCACCATTATCTTCCGCCGGCGAAGAGTGGCAGAAAAAGAACGCTATGCAAGCGCCTTTGACCAAGTTCTCACCGCGTTAAAAGGGCAGGCGTCTGCCTCCACAACTGAACTCGTCAAGAGCACAAAACTGAGCCGCACAGCAGTGCAAAATGCGGTGAACGAGCTTATTGCCGAAGGGGTCGTCGAGCGCACTGAGCCGTTGAGGAGCCCTCGGCAACGCTATCGCATTAGGGCGTAGCCACGCACCGGCAGCTTCGGTGCTCACGAGAACTTCCCGCAAGCTTCCCACTCAACTTCCCAAAGTGTTATGTTGAGTGGGAAGTTAAGTGGGAAGCTGGAAAACACGTACTGGTTAGAGCTTTTTCACCTCGATGAGTGTTAGAAACCTCTGGCTAAATAAGAACCAACAAGAATACGCATACAACAAAGACACGAATAACGTGAGCGTTCCCAATGACGGGTTAAACGACAAAATGTGTGTGTGAATCTCTCGATTTATGGGCC
>NZ_JAQEVQ010000018.1:0-23831 GCF_027694595.1 Pauljensenia sp. OF14-1SRA
TCACTGAAAACACCGATCTTAAGCAACGATTTTTGTCTATTAACCCGCCTTTATTTGTTGTCAGCAGCCCCCGTTTCGTGGTCTGCGTGTAGTTCCTTGTAAACTGACTTAGCCAGTTGCCAAGATAAAAAGTGCAATCAGATAGATAAGCGGGGTCAATATCCATGAAAGGAATAAGGCGAAAAGGAGCCAGATCCCGGCGGTAAGTAGCGTTAAGACTGCTAGGAGTGCCAGGAATTTAAGAATTGTTTTCGAGCAGGTTTTCATGGTTTTTCTGTTTCGTCGGGGAGGGCGTGTTGGGGCAGATATTTGCCTGGGTTAATCTGGTCTGCCTGGGGGATGGGCGGGGAGTGCTTATCTGGACTGCTCGCCTTAGCGGGTGGTGTTGAGCTGGTTTTGAAGGCGGGCTGGTTTTGACCGGTTTGCTTGATTGTGTCTAATGCTTGTTGTAGTCCGCCCGGGATCGGCAGGCCCAGGAGCCCGGCGTTTTCGAGGATGGAGATGCCTTCGTTGGATAGGTAGAAGAAGATGGTGGCGGTGCGTAGCACTCCGGGGGTACCGAGAATATGGACATCGAGTAGGTGGGCTAGTCCGATGAGGGCGAAGATTAGGATTTTGCGGGCGATACCGCGAAACCCTACCGAGGAGCTGAGTCGGTGAGCGTTTATTGCTGCTAGTACTCCGGTAGCGTAGTCGATGATGGTGAAGGCTACGATGGCGTAGAGCAGAGAGTCGGCTCCACCGAGGAAGGCTCCTAGCCAAGCACCTATAACGGTGATTGCGCTTTGGATACCAGTCCAGATAGCTTTGATATTCATTGAATGGTTCCTTTCAAAGTAAGCGAAAGAATGCCCAACACGACTGCGTGTTGGGCATGAATATGAAAAACGCCCACCAAAACTGGCAGGCGTAAGTAGCGAGAGACTATAACCTTTGAGGTTATAGGTCGGGCAGATTGGGGTTGGTAAGCACTTCTAAAATCGGCATTCTTAGATCGAGGTGTGCTTCACGCGGGCAGACCGTCTCGCCTGATTTCTCGTCGGTAGGTTGTGCTGGTGGTGCTGGTGTGGGATCAGAGGGAATCGAAACAATCGGTTCTTCACTCATCGTCAGTCTCCTTGGCTAGTGCGTCAGCGATGGCGTCGTAAAGCACGTCGAAGGCCTCCGCCGCTGCTCCCGATAATTCACCGTCATAGCCATCAAGCAGAGCCTTAATGTCGGTTAGGTGACGCTCGTATGTGGGCCCGGAAACCTCGACGACAGACTCAAAAAGTTCACTCCTAGCCGCTAAAAATTCTTGCGCTTTTTCTGGGGTTGCGAGATTGAATGTTCCATCGGTATTGATGATGGGCTTGCCAGCATCGTCGAGGGTCGCGTATTGGCTGATTAGTTCGTATTCGTCGCCTCCGAAGCGCGTAGAAGCTTCACGTACCAAATGCAGTAGTTTGGTGCGCGCACGTGAGGCGGCTGGCTTCAGCGACATGCCAGCCAGCAGTTCGGTGACCGCGGCGAGCTGATCATTGGGAAGAAGAATTTTCATGTTGGTTTCCTTTTATGCGAGATTGGTGGACATTTTCTGGTAGCCGGTGTTGTCGAAATAGGTCCAGGAGATGGAGCCATCGGCGCGGGAGGTGATTTTAGAAATCCAGCCTTGGTTCAAGAGCCCAAGTATTCCGTTAACGCGGTTCATCAAATCCCCAACACGGTCGAATAATCTCGTCATGTTGTAGAACGAGCCGTTGGTAACGACCATGACGTCGTAGGTATGAAACACAACCTTCGACAAAGCGGTTGGCCCCACCCAGCCCGGATGCGTACCACGCCCCTGCAAAGACACGTCCTGCAAGGTGACATAGCGGTTTCCATTGGTGTAGAACTTGTAACCGTTTGTGCGCAGATCAGAACCTAAATGGATGCCGGCTGAACCGTAGAACTTGCCTTTAGGGTCCAGCGTCAAGCACGTGTAGAAGGTACCGTTCGCTTGTGTTTGGTATGTCCATGCCACGTAGTCGCCTTGGTTGGCTAGTGACATGGAGATGCCCTGAACGTTTTCGTTGTTCTTTTTGCCACCACGCGACAGCTCACCGACGTAACGCTCGCCATACCAAAACTGCATACCCCGAGAACTAATTGTTCCCTCCAACCGGGAACCGTTATACCAAGAGATTTGAGTGGGGCTGATGCGAATATTCTGATTCCACCCCGCCAATCCAACCTGGATTGCGTTAGCCGCGAGTTTATCGGCGCTAATAGAGCCTGCCTGAATCCTGGCAGCGTTCAAATACCCAGTGGTGATCTTGCTGGCATCTATGTAAGCAATCTTCGCCGAGGTTATAGCCGCATCACGGATCATCACTGTTTGGATAAACCCATTGCTGATGGTCAACTTGTCGGAGGTGATGGAGCCTGCGGCGATCCTGGCTGCTGCTAGGGTGCCGGTGGTTATTTTATCTGCTGACAGCTGAGAGATTTTAGCGTTAGTAATCGCCGCATCATCAATCATCGCCGTGCCGATAATTCCGTTGTCGATAGTGGTCTGCCCAGTGATATGCACCCGTTTGCCGTCGATGAGGATGGTTTCAGGTGAAATGTTGATTTGGTTGATGATATCGCCTTTAGTCACACGCAGGTTGATGTTGTTGCTCATCATGGCGATAGAGCCCCACACGTTTTGCAGGTTATCGCTCAGCGTAATCTTCAAACCCTCAACGCCCTCACTAGCCTGGCTAGCAGTCTTGACCGCCTGGTCAGCTTGTTTGCGCGCCGCCGCTACATCACTGGCTGCTTTCGCTACGCTGGCTTGGGCTTGACCAGCCAAATCCCCAGCTTGTCTAGCGGCTTGTTTAGCCTGGGCAACCTCGGTTTTTGCTTGCTCTAACTCAGCCGATACTTGCGCGTGGTTAAGGTCAGTGGCAAGACTGACCCACCCGGGCTGACCAGTATCGGTGAGCTTATAGATCCAGATTCCTACTTGCTCACCGTTGTCTTTAAACCACACATCTCCCAGCTGAGCCGAGATGGGAGCGCTAGCCCCGTAGTGGTTGGTGTTTTTCCCATCTGCGCTAGCTAGCGCAATACTTGCTGCCTGCTGGGCTTGGCTAGCTTCGCTGCAGGCAGCGGCGATGGTGTGGGTGATGTCGGTGAATTTAGAGGCGGTGCTACCTAGCTCAATCGAAATGTATTCACCTGCGAGTGGGTCGAAGTCATAAGCAACAACCCTGGCGGTGAGTGCCACGTTGAGGTCATCGTGGCGGACGGTTACTGTGTCGCCTAGGGTCACGGTTTCTAGGTCGCAAAAACCCTCATATTCTTTCGTTGAAGCCAGATCCACAAACGAGATCTTGTAAGCGCAATGCGGTTGATCGACATGACAACTAGAGAACTCAGATTTCGCTAGTTCACGCAATCTCGCATGAGCCTGCGCAAGTGGCAGCTCATCCTCACGCGGTTTGTCCGCATCCTTAATGGCTTTGACCTGACCATAGCGGATGACCTTGATACGCGGCGCAACATAATCACCTATGCGTGGAGAATCCACGTACAGTTCAGGTAGGAGCAGACCGTCGTAACCAACCGGCAAAATCCGGGTAACTACCGTGGTATAGTCCAGGCTCGATTCGTATCCGGACAGGTTCTTACGATCCCTAATAACCACGCCATGATTAGCACCTATGCGCGGCGCGTGGTGGATATGCCAGTTATCGAAAGTAAGCTCGCCGCCCCAACGGGAGATAAACGAATTGTCGCCGTCATCTAACAGAGCCGCGCTGAGTGGGGTTCTGACTATGCGGGCAGAGGATCGATGGGAGTTATCTGAACTGCTAGCGCTAAAACCGTGCGGGCTATTGGCTGCCCCTAGCAGCTGATCTAGGGCTTGTTTAGCGGTTTTGTTTACCACATAGGTGTCAGCGATAAGGTTGGCAGAAAGGTCATAAAACACGTGATGGGCAACTACTTCGAGTATCCCGTCAAGGCTGGTGGTGACCTCGCTGATACGAAATCCTTGCCGGACGTTTATTTCTGGAACCGGGGCGGCCACGATGTTTTCTATTACCAACAGGTTCGCTGCTGGCCCCTCTATCGGGTAGGAAAATGTTAGGGAAAACTTTCCGTTTAGTTCCTGACTTACCATCGGGTCGATAACGTGGCGATCTAGCACCGCTAACCCACTGGCAGTAAAATCCCTAGCGCTACGATCGTGAATCGTAATCATGGGTTAGTCCTTTCTACAAGGTACGCCAGTTACCTTGGGCTTCGATTCTTGAAATACCGGTGCCCAGCTCGATGTGGTTAGTGCCAGGACAAAGTTGCGGGAAGGGCCCTGAAATCCCATCGGTTTGGGTTTTACCTGCAACGTGGGTTGTAAGCCGGGGACTATCGATAGTTAATTGCCCGCTAGGGGCACAAACTATCAAAGCAGTATCGTTTATTTTTAGTTCCAAATCCCCGGTACCAAAAACAGTTATTACCGGATCGGAAGCTAAAAGACCAGGATTAGTAATCGTGCCCGAAGCTTTCAAAGTTAGCTGTTTAAGCCCGGTTTCCAGGTAGGTAAACGGCTGGCAGCAAAGCTCGGCTTCAAACATTACCCAAGTGGACAGCGAAGGCACTGCTGGTGATATTTTGACGTGTTTAAGATACCTGAACATGCCAGGCTCACCGCTAAAACCAATCGTGTGGGCCCCAGTCAGCGCGTAGGCGGCTTTGCGGTATGCTTCTAGCCCGCCACGCACTGCTAGTTTCAAAGTTATTTCGCCATCTTGCCACCCTTTAAAGCGGGTAAGAGTACCGGCCCGTCCTGACACCTCAATATCATCTATCCCCATGGCGGCAGTAGGGATTTCTACAGGTGCGCAAAAACGGATACCCAGGCTTTTAGAGCTAACCTTATGGTCGAGAACAAACCCGTACATTGATTTACACCCCCGCAGCTAGCAGATTGGCTCGCCGAGATAGGCGTGATAGTTGCTGATCAATTTTGGGTGCGAGTTTGCCGACCAGCGTCCCATCACTTAAAACAACCTTGATATCCAAACCCTTAAGAATCCGGGCAGCTGTAGCATCTGCTACCCCTTGAACATCAACGCCGTGAGTTTTAGTTTCCTTTTCAGTTTGCGATGTTTGCTTAACTGAGGCAGGGGTCAGATCGGTGCTTGGTAAAGACAAATCCTTACTGACCTTGATAGGTACGTTAACCCCGTTAGTTAACTCGCCCATAGCGTCCATGGTGTCTTTTGCCATGTTCGCTGCCGCATCTGCAGCCTTATGGCCGCGCGTGGTTATTGCTCCGGCTAGACCAGCAACTAGCATGTCGCCAACCCACGCCATTTGCTTAGAAGGCGAATGGATACCGAAAAATCCGAGAATCCCATTCCAGATTGAAGACACCCAGTTAGCGACCCGGTTCCACAACCAGCCCGCTAGTGACTGAATACCCTGCCATAACCCAGAAACCAGGGATGCTCCAGCTGAGATCATCTGTCCGACCCCGCCCATCACTGCTCTAACAATGCCGTAAATAATCCTCGGGATAGCCGAAACTACAGTGCCGATAATGGTCGGTAAAGCCCGTATCAGGCTGGTTAATAGTTGGATGCCAGCTTGTACAAGAAGGGGGATAGCCCCACCAATAGCAGACAATATGGCAGAGATAATTTGAGGCAAAGCCGCCACAATCGCGGTAATAATAGTTGGTAACGCCCCAATAAGAGCCGTCAACAGTTGCACGCCCGCGTTAATCAACTGGGGGATTGCCTGGATGATCGCGTTAAGGATAGCGGTAATAATCAACGGCAAAGCCCCGGTGATAGCGGTAATAATTTCAGGCAAGGCACCAACCAGCGCGGTTAACAGCTGGATACCAGCTTCGATAATCTGAGGGATCGCTCCGATTACGAAAGAAATAATCGCACCAATCAACTCCGGCAAAGCCTCAACAAGCACCGGAATAGCCGCAATCAAACCCTCAGCAAGACCAATAATTAACTGCAGGGCTGCATCCAAAATAAGTGGCAAATTATCGATGAGCCCCTGGATCATGGTCATCAGCATTTCTACCGCCGCCGGGATCAGCTCCGGTAGAGCCTCGCCGATACCAGCAACCAAGGTGGCGATAATCTGAACCGCAGCCTCCAACAGACTCGGAAGTGCCTCAATAATCGCTTCCACCAATGCCACAATCAACGTCACGGCAGTTTCCGCCAAGGAAGGCAGAACAGCGATAATGCCCTCCAACAAAGAGGTGAGGATACTCATCCCGGTATCCACCACTTGCGGGAGCTGGCTAGAAATAAACTCCAGAGCTTCCTTCAAGATCTGTCCGAGGGTGTCGATAAAGGCCGGGGCACCCCCGGTCTCGAACGCGCCGGTGAGTTCATCGACCCAACCATTAACCATCGGCATCACCGTGCCAGCCAAAGCCGTGGTCAAACCTCCAGCAAGTAAGCCTTTAAGGTTATCGACCCCGTCTTTTAGCGTAGCTAGTTGGCCAGAGAAGGTTTTGGATTGGGCATCCATCGCCCCATAAAACCGGCCGCCCTCACTTGTGGCACTAGCGAACGCATCCGCAACCATATCCGCACTGATCGCGCCCTTAGCCATTTCTTCTTTAAGCTCACCGATACTTTTACCGGTCTTACGGGAAATCTCCTCTAAAGGGTTGAACCCCGCGTTAATCATCTGGTTCAAATCCTGACCAGTCAGCTTGCCAGTAGAACTCATTTGAGCAAACGCCAACGTGAGGGATTCGAACTTTCCAGCATCCCCCTGGCTGATATCACCTAACTGTTTGAGGCGTACCTGGGATTCTTCAGCGCTCATGCCGAACCCCATCAACGTTTGGGTGGCCTTGGCTAGATCCTCCATCCCAAACGGAGTACGAGCCGCTTCCAACTTGAGGTTATTAACCAGTTTCTGAGCCTTGGCTTGATCACCCAGCATCGTGGTAAACGAGGTGGTGTATTGCTCCATCCGGGCGTTATAGTCCAAACCATCCTTTAAAGCCCCGACCATGCCCCGCCCAATAGAAGAAATAGCATGCCCAATAGCTTTAACCCCACCAACAACAGCTTCCGCTGCCAGGCTGGCTTTAAGCACATCACCAAAAATGCGGGTCTTCGAACTGGTACCATCCATCTGCGAACCCAGCTCATCTACAGCATTTTCTAGATGTGAAGTGTCCTTAGCTGCAGTTTTCGCATCATCACCCGCACCGTCAGCCTCATCTCCGAACTTCGCTAATGCCGCATTGTTTTCTTTGAGTTCGCCTTCTAGGCCGTTGAGGGTGGCTTGGGCATTGTTGAGCTGAATCTGCCAATTCTTCGTACGGGAATCGTTCTCCCCAAACGAAGAAGCAGCATTCTCCAACGCACTTCTCAGGGTTTCGACCTTGGAACGCTGAGCCTCAATCTCACGCCCCAGCACTTGGTTGCGGGCGGTCAGTGCTGCAGCAGATTGGTCATTCTTGTCGAACTGGGAAGCGACCAGCTTCATCTCGGAGCCGAGTACCCGCATTTCACGGTTGATGTCGGTGATCGCGCGTTTAAACTCCCGCTCACCCTCCAAACCAATCTTGAGGCCAAAAGACGAGTCGGCCATGAGAGGTGTTTCCCTTCTTGACTCATGTAGCTTTTAGGCTACACTTAGGTGTGTGGAGATTATTTCCAGTAGCTTGTTTGACGCTTGGTTAGGTGAGCTGAAAGACAAACATGCTCAGCGGCGCATTTTGCATGCAATAGCCCGATGCGAAGCACACGGAACAATGGTTGGAGACATCAAACCCGTTGGCGAGAAAGTTAACGAGATGAGATTTCATTTCGGGCCCGGCTACCGGGTGTACTACACCCAACTAGGCGCAGTAACGGTTTTCCTGCTGGCCGGAGGAGATAAATCCAGCCAGGCTAAAGATATTCGAACCGCTCAAAAGCTCGCACAACAGGTAAGGAAGGAACAGTCATGAAGGAAGTAACATTTTCAGCGTTCGACGCAAGCAAATATCTCGATAGCCAAGAAGCAATGAACGATTACCTAGCTATCGCACTCGAAGACGGCGATACGAAAACCGTACAGGTGGTTTTGCGTGACATTGCAAGGGCACACGGCATGAGCCAGCTAGCTAAAGAAACTCAACTCAACCGTGAATCCCTCTACAAGTCACTATCAAAAGACGGCAACCCGTCCTTTGCGGCTATCACGAAAATCATGAAAGCCCTAGGACTCAAAATAACTCTCGCTACACAAAATGCCTAGATACCTGCTGGAATCACATCATCAATAAACCAAACACGCCTCTGCTCAGCGCGGCCGGTCTCGATGCGCCAGCAGTCCACGAGGTCGAGTAATTCACCAAACACGCACAGCTCAACCTCGACGCGACTCAGGTTTAGGTGGGCTAAACCGATATAGATAAGCCTGGTGAAGGCTGCCTCGTCGCTATCTAGGACTCGTCCTTGACATGGTCTTTTGGGGCCGGTGCTTCGGTGGCGATAGCTCGTCTTGTTCCTCTTTGTAGTGCTTCGCTGATTGCTGCCCGGTAGTCGGTCAGATCAGCTGGAACTGTGAGCAGTTCCACTGCATCCTCAGTTAGTTCAGTGTGTTGATCGTCTGGATGTGTGAGGTTGTGAATCTGCACTGACTGGTTAGCCAGAAGGGTGATGAGCCAGATTACCTCACCCAAGGATTTGCCTACGTCCTCGGAGGTTTCCAGAGCATCACCTAGATGTTCGAGACCGCCATATCGCTTGGCGATCAAACGAGTAGCACGCGTCGTTAAGACCAGTTCGTATTCTTGCCCGCCGATACTAATGACCGCACTACGAGACGAATCAACACTGGCAACTACAGTTTTCTTTCCCATGATCACTGTCTCCCTTTTTCTTTTAGTGGCTGGCGGCACGACTTGGATTGGTGGCTACGGCGGGTTCGTAAACGCGGCTGTACCAGCTGGTAATGGTTTCAGCTTTCACGCCGGTGGCTCCTTCGGTGACTTCGGCTTTCCACGGGTGCTTGCCGGTAGCGTCTGGTTTGTTGCGGCGCAGGATCGTGCCCTCAATACTCGGAGTACTAAAGGTGATGCTGTCGGCCTTGGTGGCCAGGGTCGTAGTAGGCAAGGCGAATTTGACGCGGTAGAGCCAGAAATACTGATATTTTCCGTTACTGCGCGCGGCTCTAAAACCGATAGCCACGGGTGCGCCACCATCCTCAGAAGTACTGATAAGTACCCCGTTGGCGTCCAGTCTCGCACCAGTTAAGGCAGCTGCAGCCTCTGCCCCGAGATCATCAACCCCAAGAGTGAGTGTTCCAGATTTGAATTCCTTGACAATCTCGGATGCCCCGTCATCGGCATACAAAATTGCCTCAGCCACCTCCACAGACAATTCTGCAGATATTGCTTTAGCGAGCGGTTTAGGAACGGCATAAGTTTCCTCACCGCTAGTGGGATCTTCGCTAATGCTCGCGTAGTAGAGCTTGTCTAAACCAATAGTTGCCATGATGTTTCTCCTTTTGGGTAGTAATTTTCGTTAGATGTCATCGAGAGATAGAAAGAGATAGAATTGGGGCATGAGAGAGAAAACGCGATGCTTGACCTATGCGGTGTTCGGGATTTATCTGCTCTTGTTGTTGTGGATGGTGCTGTTCAAATTCGCCACCAGCGTTGACGACATACTGGGCATGCGGCATGCGCGCTACTTAAATCTGATCCCATTTACAGATTCTGCGAATCTTTACGGGTCGAACTTCTTTGATGAGATCGTGGTCAACTTCCTTATTTTCATCCCGTTTGGCATGTACATGAGGATGTTGTTGAAACGGCGCTCATGGTTAATTCAATTGCTCCCACCGTTTTTAGCAAGCGTGGCATTCGAGGTCGTTCAGTACGTTTTCGCTATTGGGATCAGCGATATCACCGATGTCATAATGAACACTGCTGGAGCCGCTACTGGCTTAGCAGTTTTTGCTCTGCTAGCCAGATTCTGGCCTGAAAAGAGCGAAAAAGTCATTAACGTCATCGGGTTAGTCCTGGAGATCTTGTTCATCGGATTTTTGACTTTCCTGATCATTGCAAACTCTTAAGGACAGGCTCTAAAACTCGAAACATCGATGGAATAGTGGTGAAAACCGGTATCCGCCTCGTATCCGATATAGCGCCTGCCTGTGATAACCAGGCGAGCGCTGATTAGAGCTTTCGTGATCTGGTCTCTTAGAGCTAAGTAGTTGGTTTTTGTGAACAGGCTGATTCGGGCTTCTTCTACTTCGACGCCGGGGGTGTTGTCGGCGAAGATCTCGAAAGAATCTGTTAACGGGGTGAACAGTAGATACGTGTCTGGGGCTGGGGAATCGGTGTAGCAGCTGACTGCATAGGCGAGCCCAAGTTGTTTAGCGATGTGGCTTAGGTTTTCTAAAAGCCCGCTCATGGTTTCACCTGCTGAATTCGCGCGGCTAGGGTTTGTTTCATTGCGGTGATTGCGGCTCGCCTGGTTTGTGAACGCGTGGGGGCTAGGAAGGGTCTAGCGGGCTGGTTGGAGCGCCCGTGTTCGAGGACGTTGGCGATCAACGCATGAGAGCGGCCATCGGAGCGGTTTTCAGCGAAGCCGACCTTCACGTTATGGTCGCCCCTGCTGTTGACTTTCACGCTGGTGGTGCCGAGTGCGGCGAGGAGTTGGCCGGTAGAGCGGGAGGGCTGTTTTGTATTCGAACCGATTGCTGCAAAAAGGTTAGAGCGCATACGCGGCTCCACTATGTTAGCCCCGGCTTTAAGCACTTGCTCAGCGGAGTTATCAATGAGTCTGCTGGCTGAGTCGAGTGCGTCAATGAAATCGTTGGGAAGCTTGATTTGTACTCTAGCCATCAGGGTGCTCCTTCTGCTTCGGTGCGGTGGGCAAGGATCTGGAGGTAACGGCCGATAGGTTCAACAGCATCAATAACGTACCTGCCATGTGCGGAGCTGATTTGCATCGCCTCGGTTATTTTTATGCCGGGTATTGCTCGGATCCTAAATAACAGGTCTGCTTTGGTGTAGGCGGCGCGGTTGACCCAAGCCGGTGAAGCGTGCCGCACTTCCATATATGCGCGCACCGAAGCAATAACCTCGTCACCAGTAGTGGCGAACCCGGCAGCGTCTTTGCTAACCATTGGCTGTATCAAGTCGATGTGCTCGCTCATTTTGCCTAGCGTTGCCATCAGGCGCGTCCTTCTTTAGATTTTCCAGTCCCGATCCAGACGAAGCAGGGTGTTAACTGCGTTCCACACGGCGCGGGCAGCATCGGTTTTGTCTGCCCAAAACCCGGCGGTTGCTCCATCCCTGGATTCGTAGAAATGGGTGGCGAGCATAATAATGCCTTGCCGGGTTGCCTGCGACATGGGCTCCGTTTGGTAGTAGCCCTCGGGCAAATGTTGGTAAGCGGTGGCATAGGAGATGGCAGCCAAAACAAACGAGGCAATCAAAGAATCATCCTCGCTATGGTTGACCAGCAGATTCTGCTTGACTAAGGCCATGAGTTCGTCTGTTTTCATGGCTGCCACCTCCTAACTATTTTTATGGTTTACCCCGCGGTCTTTTGGGAAAGAACCTTGATCGCCTCGGGCAAGACGAGCTTGCCGTCTAGGCGTTGGGAGGCGAGGAACCCGATCTGCCCGGTGGTTGCAAACAGCTCGTTTAGGCGTTTGAAGGAGCGGCCTTGCCGGTCAGCAATCCAATAAAAACCAAGGTCACCGAACGCTACTGTGCGCGCCCCAGCTTTAAGCTCAGGTGCAAAAACACTGGTGTAGACGGGCCGGCCAAGGATCATGTCTGGAGTCCCAGCAGTCAGGGCTGGCTGCCACAGGTACTGCCCATTACCATCCTTCAACTTCCGGACGGTTTTGACGGTTGCATCGTTCATCAGCCACACCGCACGCGCCCGGTACGGAGCACGCAAACTATAGTGCAGATCGATGAGTTCATCAGCGCTAATGTCGGCAGGCTTAGCGCTGGTCACGCCAGTTTCCGCTCCGCCGGTTGGGTTGAAGATACCGGTGGGTTTACCTTTACCATCGCCAACCAGGAAGGCTTCTTCTTCAGCAGCTCCAATACGACGAGCAAACTCGCTCGCTAGGTATTGTTCAACGTTAAACGCTGCATCGTTGAGCAGTTCTTCGCTGATTTTCAGGAAGGTACCCAGCTTGAACGCCGACAGGGAGATTTGGGTGAAGGCTTCATCGGATTCGCTATATGGTTTGCCTTCATCCAGCCAGGTAGCGATGCCATGGGTAGACACGACAGGGATCTTACGATCCCCGCTAGTGGTCTGAATAACCTTGGCGAGGGTGCGCATGATGTTTTGGTCGGCTAAAGACTGCACTAGGGTGCGTTCGAACTCGTCAGGCACTAGGTATCCGCCCTCAGAATCCACCCCCTCACTTAGCGCATTCCTTACTTCCACCGGGGAGGTGTTAAGCCGCATCGCATCCCAAAACGCCCGCTTGTAGGAAGCGGTAGCACGGGCAGGCTTGACCTTACTGTCTTCGCCCATAGCGCTTCCAGGAGCGGAAGTGATGGGATTACAGGTCGCCTTGGCAAGAGTGTTTTCTAGGCGTTCGGCTCGCTCACATCGAGCAATCTCGCCGCTAAGTGCCTCAATCTCGGCCTCCATTTTGGCGTAAGTAGCGTCATCTTCAGCGTTTAGACAGCCAGTCTCGCTATCGCGCCGCTCATCTAGAAACTTCTTAGCCTTATTCCAGGTTTGAGCACGCCGAGTATACAAATCAGTAACAGTAGTCATAATGGAATATTTCCTCTCTTAGTTAATGGGGTTGGTTGGTTAAATGGGCGTATAAATCAACAACCCGCCGACCACAAGAGGCAGCGGGCTTTAAACAAGGATGCTCACTTACCGGAGGCGGCGACCCAGGAGAGGCAGCACTTTTACCGTGCATAGCTAATTGGGCAACAAGTTGTTGCTCTGAAACCTTTCTGGAAAACACCACGCCGCGCTCATTTTTCGCTCGTCCCGGTACTTTCTTGCTCGCCGATTCTTCATCCTCGCCATCACCAGGATCATCAGGCTTCTTGGGATTTGTCTTGGTGGGTTCATCGTTTTTGTCTGGAGTAGAGCCCTGTTTACTGGTGAGGATTTCGTTTGCGAACCCCAAGTCGATAGCAGCTGTCGCGTCCATCCATGTCTCGGCATCCATGAGCTTGGAAAGTTTCGCCCGGGACAAGCCAGTTTTTAGCTGGTAAGCGTTGATAATCGAGTCTTTGACAGATTCAAGCATGTCGAGGGCACGAGACAGCTCGGTTTTATCACCCATAGCGAGCGTGGCGGGATTATGGATCATGAGCATCGAAACCGGGCTCATAGCCACCGTGGAAGCCGCCATAGCAACCACAGATGCCGCCGATGCCGCGATCCCGTCAATATTCACCGTGACCTTACCAGGATAATCCAGCAGCATGTTATAAATACGAGAAGCTGCCACTACGTCACCGCCAGGCGAATTCAACCAGATAGTGACCGGCCCAGACCCCGCGTTTAACTCGGAGGCAAAAACCGTTGGGGTTATCTCATCATCTAGCCATGATTCCTCAGCAATAACCCCGTTAATACGCAAAACCCTTTCACCCCCATCACTATTCGGGCTACTTGCCTGTGGGGTTAGCCAGTTCCAAAAACGCTTCACATTCTCCTCCTCAATAGTTGGTTCTCTCTAGGTTCTTCTTCACCAGACTCGCCTTTATTGGCTTGTTGGGAGTCGGCGTAAGCCCCAGCCATAGGAAGCGGGAGCATGTTCCCGTTCACCAGGTAGAGATCCCCGCCATCGGCTGCCTCGATCCGGTCAAGGTTTTCTAACTCTCGGATATCGTTGGCGCTCATCCAGCCGTTTTGGCGAGCTACCGCGTATCCCTCCATACGTGACTGGTAATCCCCGCGCAGCAGCCCCTCGACATTGAACTTCACAAACAACTGCTGCTTTTCACGCGGGTTCAAGAGAGTTTTCGTGATGGCTTGTTCCCAGCGGATTACCCACGGGTCAAGGGTGTATTTCACGAACTCCAGGCTCTGCTGCTCAATATTGGAAAACGATGATTTTTCGAGGTCACCGATCATGTGGGGCGGGATACGAAATATTCGGGCGATTTCATTTAGCTGAAACTTCCGTGTTTCTAAAAACTGTGCCTGCTCCGGGCTTACCGAGATCGGCGTGTATTTCATTCCCTCCTCAAGCACCGCAACTTTATTGCCGTTACGAGCGCCACCGAAAGTTTGTTGCCAGGACTCACGTACCCGAGAAGGGTCTTTGATTGTGCCTGGATGCTCTAACACCCCGCCCGGAGCAGCACCATTAGCAAAAAATGAAGCACCGTAATCTTCGGTAGCCTGGGCGAGCCCGATAGCGTTTTTTGCCATCGCGATCGGCGAATAACCCACTAAACCGTCGAAACCAAGACCCGGTATGTGCAGCACGTCGGATGGTGTGAGTCGGATAATTTTGTATTCTCCTGCTGGCTCATCCCACGTGGTTTGGTATTCGTAATACAAAGCCTTGCTGTCCAGATCTCTGCCTACGCTCATCCGATTCGGCTGCAGCGGATACAAGCCGATGACTTCGCCTAGACCGTTACGCACTACCTGAGCGAACGCATTACCCCACAACAACAGGTGCGTCATCAACGTCTCCCGGAACACAAAAGACGTCATTTCGGGGTTCGGCTCATCATGCAACAACCGGTAGAGGCTGTGGTCGATCGCTTTTTCTTTACCACCACCGTCCTTATAGCGATAGAGGTGCAGTGGTAGCCCGGCTATCGCCTCAGCCAAGATCCGTACGCAGCTATAGACGGCGGTCATTTGCATCGCGCTACGTTCGGTCACCGGACGCCCAGCAGATGTTGGCCCGAACAAGAAGCTGTAGCTGGTGGACAGCTGGTGATTCTCCACTGGTTTCACCCTGCCGCGTAGCCAGTTTCTAAGACCCATGGTTTTTCCCTTCTGCTCATGAAAAAATGAGTGCATGCAAAGGTGGAAAAGACACGGCACCTGGGCGCGACTTGGCGCGCTTTTCGCGTGCTATCTTTTACTGCCTGCTCTCATGACAGCCGCCATCGGATTAGGCAATGCCTCCGATTTAGGGATGGTGGCGTTTATCTTGATGCTGTTCATAGCATTTCCACTCGCCACTATTGTGCTAGCCGCCTGGGACGCAGTCACGGAGGGCTTCACTGTTTTATGGACAGTGATGCCGATAGTGTTTTTCGTGGTGCCCACGGTTATCTTTTTCAACGAATCCGCGCTTATCTACGGAGCCATCTATTCGCTACTAGCAGTAACAGCTAACAAGATTGGCAGCTTGTTTCATTCAAAATCTCATAGCACCAATAGTCCCCGCGAATCATAAACTGAGCTCGCCTCTGGGCTGTTGCCGCACCTGATCGCCCTGTCTAGGGCCATGATGGTGGCTACTACGCCGTCGATCTTCTCGGTGGATTTTTGTTTGTCGGGTTTGATGTTGCCTGCCGGGTCGGTGCGCACGTGAATGTTATCTACCATCCAGGCCAGCACCGGGTGTCCGCCATGGGCGAGTTTGCCTTCCAACGCCAGCTTCATCAGTTCCTTGGACGGTGGGGACATGTCTTTGAAGCCTTGCCCAAACGGCACCACCGTGAAACCAGCATCCTCAAGGTTTTGGCTCATTTGAACCGCACCCCACCGGTCGAAAGCGATCTCTCGGATATTAAACCGGGTGCCAAGATCCTCAATGAACTTCTCGATATACCCGTAGTGCACCACGTTGCCCTCGGTCGTGAGTAGGTGGCCTTGCTGATGCCATAGGTCGTAGGGGACGTGATCCCTAGAAACTCTGAGTTTGAGGTTGTCTTCGGGTATCCAAAACCAGGGCGCGACCGTGTATTTGTCATCGTCATCCGTGGGTGGGAATACGAGAATGAAAGCAGTGATATCGGTGGTGGATGCCAGGTCGAGCCCGCCGTAACAAACACGGCCTTCTAACTCGTCCAAGTGGACTGGTCCATCGTTTTTGTTCCAGGTATTCATGGGCATCCACCGCACAGACTGTTTGACCCACTGGTTCAAACGCAATTGTCTGAAGGTGTTTTCTTCAGCCGGATTCTGCCTGGCACTATTACAAGCGTCCCTTACTTTCTGGATTGGCACCGTCACGTCCAAGGATGGGTTGGCTTTATGCCACACGGCTTCATCGGTCCAGTCATCATCTTGCGCTGCCCCATATATGACTGGATAGAAGGTGGGGTCGTGCTTTTTGCCATCCAGGATGTCTTGGGCTTTTTGGTGTTGCTCGTAGCAGATGCTGTGGGTGTCGGTGCCGGCGGTTGTTATCAGGAAGTACAGTGGCTGGGTGCGAGCATCTCCACTGCCTTTGGTCATCACGTCGAAGAGCGCTCGGTTGGGTTGGGTGTGTAGCTCATCGAATACCACTCCGGAAATATTGAATCCGTGTTTGGAATAGGCCTCGGCGGATAGTACCTGGTAGAAGGAATTGGTGGGGGAGTAGATGATACGTTTTTGGCTTCTAAGGATCTTTACCCGCTTGGCTAGTGGGGGACACATTCTCACCATGTCGGCTGCCACTTCGAACACGATGGATGCTTGTTGCCGATCGGCAGCACACCCATAAACTTCAGCGCGTTCCTCGCCATCGGCGCACGTGAGCAACAATGCGACGGCAGCAGCCAGCTCACTCTTGCCTTGCTTCTTCGGAATCTCCACATAAGCAGTCGTGAACTGGCGGTATCCATCGGCTTTGAGGGTGCCGAAAAGGTCGCGAATGATTTGTTCTTGCCAATCAATCAACTTAAAAGGTTTTCCTGACCACCGTCCTTTCGTATGCGTGAGCGCTTGAATGAACGCGACCGCATAGTCCGCAGCCCGCTTATCGTAATGCGAGGTCGGCAGAGCAAAGCGGGTTGGCTCGTAGCGTTCAAGGCGGCGCATTGCCATCAAGGCACCTCCAATCACAAAGAAAGGAAAAGCTCAACCAGCGTGGGTTGGGCTTTATCGGAGAATCGGGTTTTAGACCATGGCGTCGAGGGCATCGTATTCGCGTTTGAGTCGGTTGTATTCTTGGGCGAGGCATTCGAGGCGGAACCGGTTTTTGCAGGATCGTCCTTCGCGTTCGATGCGCTCGAGTTCGGCTTTGCGTTCGCGTAGAATCATGGTGCCTTCGCCTGGGTCGGTTGCCATCAGTTTCAGGTCTTTGTCGAATTTCGTGTTCATCGTCCTTGTCCTTTCGCTTACCGTGGTTGTTTCGGTATGTATATACAGCCATAGGTGTGCGACTATATCCAGTCGTTTTTGGGCTTATTTGCAAGGAAAATAGCGATAAACATCTCTAACGAAAAGGCGTCAGTGAGAAGGAAAACCCCGCGCGTGGCAGGGGTTCTCCCGAGTCAGGCTTGTTTATTCGGCGGTCATGGCGGCGGTGAGCGCCCAGGAGAGCGCGTGACCGTCGTCAGGGAAAATCTGGTTGGCTTGCTTGATCAGTTCGAGGCCGCATTCGATGAAGGACTTACCCTGCCAGGGGTTCTCGGAGGGGGTTTCGGTCAGGCGGTAGATGCGGGCGTCGTTGCCATAAAGCCCGCCCTTGTGCCAACTGTAGCTGGTGGCGATCACCAGGTTGCCGTAGCGCACCACCGCACCGTAGCTATCGGTGGCCATTTGCAGGCGTTCCATCGTTGTCGTTTCCATCGCTGTATTTCCTTTCTTCGCATACCGTTTTGGTATGTATATACAGCCATAGACTCCCGCTTATATCCAGTCATAAAAGGGCTTATTTTCAAGGAAAAATAGAGATTCACATCTCTTGCCCAGATGCTTTGTCTGGCGGGTTTTTCCATGCCGAATTACCCGAGAGTGGCTTAAGCAGGATTTTGCGAACCTCAGCATACTTTTTACCGCTAAGTCCTATGCGGTAAAGCAGAGAACGCAGTTCATACTTCTCATTACTTGCCTGGCTTGTACTGCGGGTTACGGTGCGGTGGATCTGTTTGGCGTACGCGACCAGTTTCGTTAAGAACTCGGTGTAGGCTGTGATCTTCTCGAACTCGGGCAGCTGATCCCACCACGGGAAACTCAGCCCTTCACTACTGGTGGTGATGTCGAGCTGGCTCGCGCCGAGCGCTTTAGCTATCAAGTCTTTCTTGGCTGCGATAAGTTCATGCAGCCTTGCCAGCTCAGCCTCATCAAGCGTGGCGGGCAAGGTGACTACGAGCCCGTAATTTTCAGCCTTTTTGGTGCTCACCATTGCCCATCCTCCTCACCATCAAATTCGATGCTCTGAACGTCCAGCCATGCGTGGATGAGGCGCATGAAGTCGTGTGGGAAGTTGGAGACAATCATTTCTACGTGCTCGTAGCCGTGGTCTTCGGCTGCATCCCACACCGCACCAATATCGGTCAGGTCGACTCCAAGGTTTTCGATTTCTTCTAGATCGACGTATAGCTGTCCTATCATCACCAAACCCTCTTTCTCGTGTTTTGTTTGGTCATGTACATACAGCCATAGGTTCGCGGGCTTATCCAGTCATTTTCGCCTTAAAATCCAGGAGTTTTAGTGGTCTCGGCGACTATCTGGGAAAGCACGAGTTTGGCGCACGGCAAAGCTATCCCGTTTCCCCACAGCTTGTATAACGCCCGGTCGGTCACTGGATTAGCCAGCCATTTGCGTACTTGCGTGCGGGTTTTAGGTTTTTTCAATCCTTGCGTCTTGCCCCAGTTAGCCCAGACCTGCCACCAGTAATCCAACTGTGAATCTGTTGGATCGTTGATTGCTATATCCTGTGTCCAATCATCAGGGAATCCTTGTAGGCGGGCACACTCAGTCGGGGTTAAGCGCCGCACGCGATAGTCAGGCACGCAAGGGTCAGTGACCAGGGGTGGCTCAGTTGGGTCCGAAGCCAACAATGCGCCAGCAATATTGACGTTGCCTCGGCAGAAGAAGTCGGACTTTGATGCCGAGATGACATCTGGTTGCATGATGGCGATGCCGCCTTGGTTACAGGTCGGAGTTATCCCTGACGTATCGAGTGTCTTTGATACCTCGGTGGGATAACCGTACCTGCCCACTGCCGCGCCGCGTCCCTCATGTAACGCATTGAAACCGTAGGCGGTAGTGATGATGGGAGTATTGCCTCCGCCAGTGCCGTAACGAGCGGTCACGGTTGAGGCGACATCACGCGGTCCAGTAACTCTCGCGTCTTGGGGATGATGGTCAAATAGTAGCGGCTCAATAATACTTTGGTCGTTACTGCATCCGAGCGTGCCTGACAGATTTGTTTGTACGAGTGGGCCTTTACCACCACCGGGTTTACCTGCCCGCATCCGCAAGGCGAACACATCTAAAGATTTGCTTGCCTCGTGAGTGCTCGCTCCAAGATTGGTGGGAGGGTTTTGCTTTTCACTGCAGCCCGGCGCAAGATTCCGGAACACGCGTTGGGGCTCAAAGAGTATGTGTCCGGCACGCCCGCTTGCAAAATCGCAGATAAGGTAGATTCTTTTGCGTCGTTGGGGTACTCCGAAAAATTGCGCGTCCAATACTCGCCACGCAATGCTCCATTGGTCTGCCACGATCGCTCCGGCTTTTTGCCACTTTTGTACTCGAGGTAGGTCAGCCGCTGCTTGCCCGTCGACAACCGAGATGAGGTTTTGCAGGACGCTGTGGAAGTCTGCCCCTTTATTGCTTGAGAAGGCTCCGGGCACGTTTTCCCAAACAGCGAATCTTGGATATAGACCATGACTTGCCTTTCTCATTTCTCTGATGACTCTGACAGCTTGGTGGAATAGACCCGAACGTTCGCCAGCTAAGCCTGCCCTTTTACCTGCTACCGACAGGTCTTGGCAAGGAGAGCCAAACGTGACCACATCCACCGGCTCTAGCTGACTGCCGTCAATGTCGCAGATGTTGCCCAGGTGTTGCATTTGCGGAAGGCGCGTGGTGGTGACGAGGATCGGGAAGGGCTCAATCTCGCTCGCCCACACAGGTTCGATACCAACCTTTGTTGCTGCTAGTGGGAAACCACCCGAGCCATCAAAAAGCGAGCCAAGCCTTAAATTTTTTGTCAAGGGTTAGCCTTTCTGCTTGGGGCGCTCGACTTTTTTGACCAAATCGAGGTAGGCGTATTGTTTGCCGTCTCGCTCACACGTGATCCCTGCTGCGTCTCCGGTTGCTTCGGCGTAGCGGCGCAGAATCACGGAAGCGTATTTCTCATCCAGCTCCATCGCATAACACGTCCTGTCAGTGGCTTCTGCAGCCATCAGGGTCGAACCAGACCCAGCAAACGTATCTAGCACTATCGCGTTGGTTTGGGTGGAGTTACGAATCGGATAAGCCAACAGGTCTAGTGGCTTGGAAGTGGGATGGTCACTGTTTTTGCGGGGCTTGGCGAAATTCCACACCGTGGTTTGTTTGCGGTCGGCATACCAAGCGTGAGAGCCGTCTTTCTTCCAGCCATAGAGCACCGGTTCGTGCTGCCACTGGTATGGGGAGCGACCAAGTACGAGGGAGTCTTTGACCCAGATGCAGCACCCAGACAGATAGAAACCAGCGTCTTGAAAAGCGCGACGGAAGTTGAGGCCTTCGGTGTCGGCGTGGAAGACATAGGCTGAGCCTCCCTTATCTAGGGATGCCGCCATGTTGGTGAATGCAGCCAGCAGAAACTCATAAAACGCGTCTGCGTCTTGCTTATCACCTGCGATTTTCAGGCCGCTGTTCGATTTGAAGTCCACGTTGTAAGGCGGGTCTGTGACCACCAAATTAGCCTGTTTGCCATCCATCAAGGTTTCGACATCGGCCGGGTTCGTGGCATCCGCGCACATCAGGCGATGCCTACCAACCCTCCAGATATCGCCTTTTTCGACAAAGGCTGCCGCTTCTAGGGCGGCGTTCAGGTCGAAGTTATCGTCCTCGATACTGTCGCCGTCAAGAGAACCTATCAACTGTTGTATTTCGGATTCATCGAAACCAGTGAGTTCAACCTCGAAATCGGAAGCATCCAGGTCGGCTATGAGCAGGGCGAGTTTGGAATCATCCCAATCGCCACTGATCTTGTTTAGAGCAACATTGAGCATTTTTTCGCGGGTTTCGTCGAGTTCGACGACCACACAGTCCACGGTTTTATAGCCCAGATCAGCCAGTACTTTCAGACGCTGATGCCCACCTACAATATTTCCGGTGGTTTTGTTCCAGATGACTGGCTCCACATACCCAAACTCACTTAGCGAGCGTTTGAGTTTGTCGTAGTCCGCGTCCCCAGGTTGTAGGTCTTTGCGGGGGTTGTAGTCAGCTGGGGTGAGATCAGTTAGCGCTATTTGCTTGATGCGCATGCTTTTTCACCGCCTTAACAAGCTCACGGCTAGTAGTCCAGGTGTCTTCCCACTTGCGTGTGCAATCCCCGAAATGCCCATACGTCGAATACCGCACGTAACCGGGAGATTTGAGATGTAACTGGTCGATGATCGCAGCCGGACGAAGATTAAAGACATCGCGCGCAGCAACCGTAATTAGTTCATCAGGATGTTCACCGGTGCCGAGCGTGTCGATAGCAAAAGCGACCGGGTCGGCTTTACCAATCGCATAAGAAATGCCCACTTGGCACTCTTCAGCTAGGTGCGCATCCACCACGGTTTTCGCGATCAGCCTCGCCATATAAGCACCCGACCGGTCAACCTTAGAAGCATCTTTACCACAGAAAGCTCCACCACCATGTCCGGCCAGCCCGCCATAGGTGTCAACCATAAGTTTTCGACCAGTGAGTCCGGTGTCGGCTTTAGGGCCGCCCTCCACGAACCGCCCAGAAGGATTCACCAAAATAGTCGTGTTCTCATCGACAGGAAGATACGAAGAGCAAGCTGGACCGATAATCATCGAGGTGATTTCACGGCGCAACACCTCAAAATCCTTGGATTTATCGTGTTGGACGGAAACCACCACCGTCTCTACGGCTTGCGGTTTGCCTACCTCGTCGTAGCGCACCGAAACTTGTGCTTTACCATCCGAAAAGATCCCAGTGATGGTTCCTTGCTTGCGCGCGGCATCTAGCCGCTTACAAATCTCGTGGGCTAAAACAAGAGGCAACGGTAAACGCTGTGGTGTATCAGTGCAGGCATAACCGTAGACCGTGCCTTGATCACCAGCACCCTGAAGACAATAAGCAGACTCATCGCCATGGCGAGCCTCTAAAGATGTGCTCACCCCATCGTTAATATCGCTAGATTGACGCCGCACCCACACATACACCAAAAATCTCCACGGCTTATAGCCCGCTGCAGTAAGTGCAGTTCGTACAGATTCCCGGATTCGCACATGAGCTTTAGTGCTGATTTCACCGGTGACAATAATGCGTCGCCCGCTTGCCATGACCTCTACCGCGACGCGGGCATTGGAGTCCTCGTACAGGATGTCGTCGAGGATCTGATCAGCAATTAGATCGCATAGTTTATCGGGGTGACCGATACACACTGCTTCAGCAGTCTTCACCACAGACATAAGGACACCTTTCATAGAGAGGAAATACAGGAAACAAAGAACGCGCCCCCAAGGCGGGGACGCGAAGAAAAACCAGAAATCACAACCAAGCAAAAATCGCTCAACGGTAACGACGGAAGCTTTTGCCGTCTGCTAAGACCGAGCTTTCAACAACTGCTCCATAACCTCATCACCCGGGGCCGCACCCGAATAGTCAGTGGTGCAGTTAGCCCGCACAATCTCAAAAATCTCATACCAATACACGTTTGCTTGCTTACCAAAAGACTGGCTCATCGCAACGAACGGGGAAGCGATAGCAGCCCCCGTGGTCGGGTGCTTACCTAGCAAACCGAACTTGGAGATCGCCTGCTCACACTGCACATACCGGGCAAACGCCTGGGCGTAGGCCTCAATCAGACGGTTAGAAACAAACCTGGTGCAGCCACGCTCATCAAGCCAGCGCCACGTCTCCCGATACACCAAATCAGCACCCAGCAGTTTACCATCACGCTGAACCTCCGACAGATACTCAGAAGGCTCCGGCATCACTTCACCAGCAAGCACCGCGCCATCACCAACATCTGCGCCCTCAAAATCAAAAGGCGTCGCTAGCGGATCTTCCAGGCGAGTAGCAGGCAGACCCCTAGCGAGTTTCTCGTTGAGTGGGTCGGGTTTCGCGCCAGTCCTCACACGGCGCCCACCACGATTGGTTCCGTCACGAGCCATGCGTCCTCCAGTACGATAGGAAGTGGTGGATAAAGGTAGGTAGACATGGGAAACGTAGCTGTAGTCTGGGAGGAAGACCTTCCCTATACTCCCTCACAGATCTGGCAAGTCGTCACGGATTTAACGAACTGGCAATGGCGCAGCGATCTATCAGACTGCACGATCACTGATGAACAAAGCTTTATTGAGACTCCGAAAAAGGGAAAACCTATAAGGTTTCGTATAGCCTGCCTGGAACAACCTCACATCTGGGAATTCCGCATGGATTCACCAACTCTGATTGGCACATGGCAAGGCACCTTCGAACCGAACGAAAATGGTGGCTGCCGAGTCAAATTCACCGAAGACGTCACCCTTCGAAACAAACTAATTCCAAACTGGATAGCAAAGCGATTCCTCACTGCCTATCAAACCCAGTACTTCCGTGACCTAAGAGCTGAACTTCAATCACGCTACGACTAGCCCATGTTTTAACATCAGTTATCGTCACGACCGGAAGTCCCGCATATCCCCAGTCCGAGGCTTATTCCGCCACTTTCGCCCCTCCTTTGCGGTGAGCGTTCCCTGCGAAGTCTGCGCGCTTGGGGGTTAATACCCTGTTTGATTCGGTCTTTTTGCGTACGGTTGGCCCCG
>NZ_JAQEVQ010000019.1:0-21997 GCF_027694595.1 Pauljensenia sp. OF14-1SRA
AAACAACTGGGACTAACCCTCCACCAACTCTTTTTGTCCTTTAACCCTGACGTTGAGATAACAGCGTCACCGACAGCCCAGATACGCGGATTGCTGGTACCCCCACAGCCATCGACGACAATGGCACCGTTTTCGACTTCAATTCCTGCCGATTCGGCAAGCTCAATACGCGCCCTAGCACCGAGCGCAACAAGAACAAGTTCAGCTTCGATGGCCTCACTCATCTTTGTTTGTCTCGCCCGTCTTTGTTTGAACTCGAGTGACTTCATCCCTCGGTTTCAAAACCAGTCACACCAACGTTTTCCATCCGAGCAGTGGAGGGTGGTCAAGACTGCAAAGCCGTTGTCACTCAGCTAGCCGCAACGAATTCAGCCATCCAGCGCGCAGGATTCAGCGCCATTTCGGCCGCCATGCGCGAATGAGTATCCGACGACGAATAACCCGGAGGCAAGCATTGCTGAACTGGAGAAGCTTTTCCTTTTCCTTTCCTAGATTTTCCAAATATTAGTTCGAACGTGACTAATCCTTTGCCTTTCCCGTACAATCACCTTGTCAATCGCTACGCCATGTAGCGTCCCATCTTCCAACAAGGTAACGAGCATGCTTCCTGCTTCTTCGTCGATTGCCGACTCGATTAACGCAGTCCTCGACGTTCTCAACACCTGGCTGTACTCATACATCCTGATCGCACTGCTTATCGGCGCCGGCCTCTACTTCTTCATTCGCACCAAGGGCTTGCCCGTGCGCATGTTCCGCGAATCAATCCGTGTGGTCACCGAGCCCCCAGAGAAGGAAGGCCAGCTTTCGTCCTTCCGCGCACTGATGGTCTCCACCGCATCGCGCGTGGGTGTCGGCAACATCGCCGGCGTCGGTACCGCAGTCGCTCTTGGTGGCGCAGGCTCCGTCTTCTGGATGTGGGTCATCGCAACACTCGGCGCCGCGTCAGCATTCATCGAATCCACACTTGCCCAGATCTACAAGAAGCGTGGCCACTCAGCTGACGATCACTCCATCGGCGGCCCCGCGTACTACATCCAGATCGCGCTCAAGCAGCGTTGGCTTGCAGTAATCTTCGCAACCGCATTGATCCTCACCTACATGGGTGGCTTCAACCTGCTGGCCTCGTTCAACGTCGCTGACGCATTCACCTCGTACTCCTGGTACCACAAAGACTCGACCCCGTACATCATCGGCGCAATCCTTGCCATCGCGATGGCACTCTCAATCTTTGGGGGCACACGGCGCCTGACTTCGGTCACCGGCGTCTTGGTTCCGATCATGGCCCTCATTTACCTGACCGTTGCTGCGATCGTCATCATCTTCAACTACCAGAACATCCCCGCAATGCTCGCCGCAATCTTCAAAGGCGCCTTCGATTTTGAGGCAATCTTCGGCGGTTTCGCCGGCTCAGCAATGATGCTCGGCATTAAGCGTGGTCTTTACTCGAACGAAGCCGGTGTCGGCTCTGCTCCGAACGCGGCTGCCTCCGCATCTGTCTCACACCCCGTGAAGCAGGGCTTGGTCCAGATGCTTTCCGTCTTCATCGACACGATGATCATTTGTACTCTGACCGCGTTCCTGATCCTCTCCTCTGGCGTCCAGGGTGGCGACGAGCTGAAGGGCGCTCCGCTGGTTACAGCTTCGATGCAGACCGTTCTCGGAGGCGTCGCTCTGCCGTTCACGACCATCGCGTTGTTGCTCTTCGCATTCACGACGATCATCGGCAACTTCTACTACGCCGAGGTCAACCTGCGCTTCCTCGCTGGTGGACGCGTTCCAATCTGGGGTCTGCAGATTTTCCGTGGCATCGCAGTGATTCTTGTGTTCTCGGGTGCCCTTCTGGACTTCTCAGTTGCATGGAACCTTGGCGACCTGCTGATGGGTCTGATGGCTCTGATCAACCTGCCGGTCATCATCATCTTGGGCAACAAGGCCATCAAGGCTGCGAACGACTACCAGGCGCAGCGCAAGGCTGGAAAGAACCCCGAATTCAAGGCGACTTCCATCGGTATCACCGAAGAACTCGACTACTGGAAGTGATAATCACGGTCAGCTAGTTCTGACCTCACATCCGTGAGTGTGGCCCTCGTTCAGAAATGAGCGAGGGCCACACTTTTACCTTTTTCAGATTTATTTCGAGAGGGCAACCGTATCGACATTCATCAGTCAGGTACGTGCTTTCCGTTTCGCGAATCATCCCACCTGTCTGCTTTGACCAACTCAGGCATACGAGGCGACGAAATAAGACTCCCAGCTCGTAAAACAACACCTCAGACGACAAAACCTGCCACGCCGGACCTCGTACATCAGCCATCAGCGCTCACGCGCAAGGCTCACAAACGCGTATAACCCAGTCACAGCCCAAGGCTCTTGACCAAGCTCAATCAGGGACAAACGCACCTGGGCCGGACCTGCATTGCAGATCCGGCCCAGGCCTCGGCAATTATTCACCAACTGGCACAAGCACGAAAGGAACAAAGGCTTGCACCACGATGAGGCTTACCGCTGAGTTGCTAGGTAGCTTTCACCTTCAAAAACCACCCAGAAACATCACTTGGCTACTTCGAGAAGAACTTCTTCAGCTTCCTTCGTCCACAGACCATCCACCAGCTTGGCAGCAACCTCAGGGTACTTGTCACCAAGTTCCGTCAGCGGCGTCAAACCAAGGTCATGCAGGGTCGGGAAGACCATGATCTTCCCCCCCGACGTGCGGTTGATCACCGCGTTGATGGCGTCGCCGAAGCCTGCCATACCGGTCACTGCGTACAGGGAGATCGACGTATCAATGATGCCGGCTTCGATCTTGCGCAGAACGGTACGCATGTCGGAAACATCAGAGCCCGACGTGCCCAGCATGAAGATCTTGCGCTCGATGATGCCCTGCAGATCGAAGTCACCAAAGGTGCCCGCTGGAATACCAGCGAATGCATTGAGGATCGCACCATCTGCACACATATCGACAGCCTGAGAAACCAGCGCCGGCACCGGCACCAGGCAGGTGATGTAGGTGTAGCCGTACTCAAGCGGAGTGGTGGAGGTATTAATGATGTCCAGCGGAACACCGTTCTTTTCGGCGGTCGGGCCAACGGTCTTCTTCAGACCTGCCAGGCGCTCGTCAGAAAGGTCGGTGCCGACAACGGAAATACCCTCAACACCGGAGGTGACCGCACGCATCGTGTGCATAACACCCATCGGGCCGGCGGCACCGATGAACGCGCATTTATCGTTCGGACGTAGGTCACCGTTAGCGGGGATCCATGCGTAGCCTTCGCGCGGATCCGTGCCGGTGGTGCCACAGAAGCGGATGAAGTCGTAGTGAACACGACCAATGTCAAGGCTGACCTTGCGGGAGATGGTTTCTCCGCCGAGGACAACACACATGACCGAACGGGTACCGAGCAGCAGGGATGCCTTTTCAATGCCGTCCGCGTCTGCTCCGAAGAAGACGATGTCATCAAAGGTCTGTCCTTCAAGACCATTGATACCGGCAACGTCAACGGTAACGATCTCTGCAGGCTTGTGGTCAGCTGTCAGCTCTTCGACGGAGCCTTCGCCGACGACCAGCAGACGACCACCATCTGCAACGTGGTTGCGCTCTGCCCACGCGTAGGAGCCTTCAACGGTTGCCCACGGCTCGATCAGGCCAACGGCTGCTGCCGACGGCCCCTCGGTCACGTGGATCAGAAACTCTTCACCTTCGGGGGAGACGACGCAACGCTCATCGACGACCGTGTATTCCTGAAGGGCCCCTTCGAAGTTGTAGCCGAATGCGCCATTGGACTTCGCAGTACGCAGGTGCTTCCAGTCAGCCTGGACCAGCAGACGATCGCCAACCTTGAAGTGGGTGACCTTCTCACCTACCTCGACGACGCGGACAACGGGCTCGTGACCCGGAACCGTCGGCTGGGAGCCGGGACGGTAGTTCGGGATCTCGGCAAGTGCTTCGGGGGTGATTCCCGCGATGACTTCGGACTTACGCGGGTGGTTGTCGAACTGGTGCAACAGCTTCGTGTCAGAGAAGCAGATGCCACATGCCTCAACCTTGAGCATCATCTGGTGAGGGCCGACCTTGTCGATGCCCTTCTCCTTGTTGACGACGAATTCTTCGGCGCCAACGATCTGGATCGCATACTGCGATTCGGGGTACTCAGTCATTGGATTCTCCTTGTTTTCCGGATCAAGCTTGCGCTCAGTTCATCATGACTTGGCCACCCGTAACCGGGACGGCCTGGCCGGTTTCGTATGCCTGCTCGACGATGTAGAAGATCGCGCGCAGAACGTCGATGCCTTGGGCACCACGACGCATCGGAACCTTTGCTTCGTAGAACTCCTTGACGTCCGTGACAGTCTTCGCGCCGGGGACCTTGCCCGAGTTCAGGTACTGAACGAACAGGCCACGGTCGGGGTCAGACCAGAGCGGGCCGTCGTAGAAGTTACCGGGGCAGATTGCGTTGACCTTGACACCATGCTCGACCATCTCGAGGGCGAAGGACTGAACTAGGCCGATGCCACCGAACTTGGAGCCTGCGTATGCGGCGTTCTTGTTCGAGCCCACTAGACCAGACTTGGAGTTGATCTGAATGATGTCGGTCAGCCATGCACCGGATGTTGCATGCTGACGAGCAAGCAGACCACCGAGGTGCTTAGTAACCAAGAAGAATGCGACGTAGTTGATGTCGGTCGACAGGCGGAAAGCAGATGCGTCTTGTTCAAGGACGGATCCCGCGCGAACGATGCCTGCGTTAGAGACGATCAGGTCGATACCACCGGTGACCTTTTCGATTTCCTCGGTCATCGCGGTCACAGATTCTTCATCTGCAACGTTGACGGTAATCGGGTAAGTGGTGTCTTCGCCGAGTTCCTTGCACTTGGCAGCAGCACCTTCGCCATTCAGGTCAGCGATGTAGACGAAGCAACCCTGGTCGACGAGGCCTTTGGCGATCTCGGCGCCGAAGCCCTGTGCACCACCGGTAACCAGCGCGACACGACCGGAGATTTCACGGTCGTTGCGCGGAGTCGCGGTGACCTCGTAGGTTTCTTCGCCAACGGTGACGACGACGGGAAGTTCGGTGCCGGAAAGGGTTGAAGCGTCAATTGTTTCAAGGTTGGCATCGAGGGTCAGGGTTGCAGCCTTATCGGTTGGGCGAATGATGACCGGGCGAGCAAGCGCGCTCAGAAACAGGCCTCGAAGCAACGGTGCGTGAGTCATGTTTAATCCTTCGGATAGTTTTCAGACGGTAGGAATATTCGCTGCGACTTCAGCCGGATCTGCGCCGTCAGCAATGGCGCGTCCAAGCGGAGCGTAGGAAGCAATACGGACGGCGAGGTGCTCAGGAGTGAGTCGCTCGCTACCCAGGATGTTGTACTTCGGATCGAAGCTGGTCAGGGCCTCGTGCGCGACAAGTGCCCACGTGGCCTCGTTGAGATCTTCGAACTCGGGGCGACGCAGTTCGGGGCAGTTGAAGAGCTGACGTGGCTGGTTAATATCGACGCCGGAGATCTCGAGCATGCCGTGCTTGAGTGCGAGTTCGTGGATTCGCTTGAGCTGTTCCGGAGTGTTACGCGGAGGCATATAGGTAACAGCGCGCAGGCCCTTTTCTTCGAGAGCTTCGAAGAGCTCGTCAAGGAATTCGTCTTCGAACTTTTCAGCCTTCTTGTCGCCGGTCGGCGAAGCGGAAACATCACCGAGGTAGGCGTAGGTGGCAATGGCGCCGATAGAATCTGCGAACTGAACAACTTCCTTCGCAGTCGGCAACTCGTCAGTGGGCTGAATGTAGATGCGACTCAAGTATTCCGACTTCAGGACACCCAGAAGATCGTAGACGAGGTGCGGATTCTCAGCGTCGCCGAGTGCGCCTTCGAGAGCTGGCGGAATGTTGACACCCATGCTCTTCAGACCATCGACGAGGCTCTGACCGCGACCGAATCCCTTGATGAGAGCCGAGGCCATCGCAGCGAGCAGGTGACGCTCTGTGATACCGCCACCGTTGGCGTACTGAGAGATGCCGACCATGTCAGTGAGAGGATCGAAAGGCTCCAGGCCAAGATCAACGAGGATCTTGTTCGCGGCCTCGGCCATCTTCAGGGTGCGCTCGAGACGAGCAGCGCGCTTGGGTGCCAACCACTCGGCAACCTTTTCGCGAGCAGGAGCCGGAACACCCTGAACCGTCATGTAGGCAATGCCTTCGGAGTCCGGATTGTTCAGCTTACGAGTAGCAAACGGACCGTCGGGATCAAAGAAAGCGCGGATTTCAAAGCCGGTGACTGAGCCCATTCCCAGCAGACGACATGCGCCGGTCATTTCGGGCGCAGCTGCAATCGAGTCATGATCGACGGAGCCAACAACACGCAGGCCTGCGCGACGAGCATTCAATGCTGCAGCGGTCGGCGTGTAGGGGCTGAAGGAGTAGCACGTATGAATGTGGTTGTTCGATTCAGGAACCCACGCGGGGAACTCTTCATCGTTCAGAACTGCGGCAAGAGCGGCGAGGCGGTCCTCCTGGCTCAGGCTAACGTCATTGGTGGCGTCCATCGGATCCTCGTATCGAAATGTAGAAAAGAAATTTAAAGCGTTAAATGCCTGATGGCACCGGTGGGCCGAGCCGAAGCCCGGCCCACCAGGTCAATCATCAGAGACCGAGACGGTTGCGACGAGCAATCTCGCCTTCAGTCTGGTTCGACGAGGGCACGTGGCCCGGGAGCGGAACAATGCGCTCGTGGATTGCGTCGATGATCCACTCGACCTGCGGGAAGAAGTAGGACTCCAACTCGGGGCCGGGGGTGATGCCATTGCGCGAGCCGACAACCGCGATCGGCGCGTCGAGAGCGTCAAATGCGAGAGTCTGGACGTTCGCTGCAACGGTGTTGAGGAAGTTGCCACGCTCGACAGCATCGGAGGTGAGAAGCAGGCGACCTGTCTTCTTCACGGATTCGATGAGCTTGTCGTAGTTGAGCGGTGCGACGAAGCGGAGGTCGATAACCTCAGCGCTCATGCCGTACTTCTCCTGAAGGACGTCAGCAGCCTCAAGTGCACGGTACATCGTTGCGCCGTACCCGGCGATCGTGATGTCGGTGCCTTCGCGACGGATTGCCGGTTCACCTTCGGGGGTCTCGTAGTAGCCTTCCGGAACACCACCGGGCTCAAATTCTTCGCCCTTGTCGTACAGGAGCTGGGATTCGAAGAAGACAACCGGGTCGGTGCCACGAAGAGCAAGGTTGAGCATGCCCTTTGCATCGGTCGGCGTGGTCGGGAAGTAGACCTTGAGACCCGGGATGTGGGCGGTCAGTGCCGACCAATCCTGCGAGTGCTGTGCACCGTACTTGTTACCAACGGAAACACGCAGGACGAGAGGCATCTTCAGCAGGCCAGCGGACATGGACTGCCACTTTGCCATCTGGTTGAAGACCTCGTCACCGGAACGGCCGAGGAAGTCACAGTACATGAGTTCGACAACTGCACGGCCACCGGCCATTGCGTAGCCAACGCCTGCGCCGACGATTGATGCTTCAGCGATCGGCGAGTTGAACAGACGACGGTACGGAAGCGCTTCGGTCAGGCCACGGTAGACAGCGAATGCGCCACCCCAGTCACGGTTTTCTTCGCCCCATGCGGCCATCGTCGGATCTTCCTTGAAACGATGGAGCATAGCTTCGAAGAGACCATCACGGAACTGGTACATCTTCATCTTGGAAACGGGCTTGCCGTTCTCGTCCTTGGCGGTGCGGATCTTGCGCGAGATCGCGGCAACGCGCGGGTTGTCCTCGAGATCAATCTCCGCTTCGCCCTCCTCCATCTTCTCGGTCGGCGTGTTCGAGAACATAACCGTGTCGATGTAGCCGTCGGCAACGCGCGGGCAGTTGTCTTCGTCGATGGCAAGCTTGAGGACCTTGACGAGCTTCTCGGTGAGGCCAGCGGTGTAGTCCTCAATATCGGACTGCGTGGTCAGACCGTTGGAGATCAACAAATCCGAGTAGGTTGTGATGCAGTCGACGTTCTCCCAGAGCTCGACCTCGTCCTTGGTGCGGTACGAGGATGCGTCCGACGGGGAGTGACCGGAGAATCGGTACGTGATTGTATCCATGAGGACCGGGCCACGTCCCTCTTCGAGGATCTTCTTCTTGCGGGAGACGGCGTCGGCAACAGCCAGCGGGTTAATGCCGTCGACGCGCTCTGCGTGCATAGCCTCGGGGTTAAGGGCTGCACCGACACGGGCGAGGATGTCGTAGCCCATGGTCTCACCGAAGGTCTGACCACCCATGCCGTAGAAGTTGTTGAAGAAGTTGAACAGAATCGGCGGGTTGCCACCGTCCTCTTCACGCCACAGCGTGCGGAACTGATCCATGGAAGCGAAGTTCATTGCTTCCCAGACCGGACCGCATGCAAGGGCTGCGTCGCCGACGTTGGAGACAACGATGCCGGGCTTGCGGTTGATGCGCTTAAACAGTGCTGCGCCGTTTGCGACCGGAGCAGAGCCACCAACGATTGCGTTGTTCGGGTAAGAGCCGAACGGCAGGAAGAAGGTGTGCATCGAGCCACCGAGGCCGCGGTTGAAGCCGGCCTTGCGGGCGAAGATTTCCGCGAGGGCACCGAAGAGGATGAAGTTCTCGGTGAGGTCCTTCGTGTCCTTGTAGTCGATCTTCTCTGCGAACGAGAGAGTCTCGCCGTCAAGGAAGGTCTTCATGATGTTTTCAAGCTCACCGTTTTCAATCTGGCGCATTGCCGAGTAGCACTTGGCAAGAATTTCGCCGTGCGAACGGTGCGAACCGAAAACCTGATCATTCGGGCTCAGGACTGATGCCTGGCCGACGTATGCCGATTCCTGGCCGATACCAAGGTGAGCCGGACCCCTGTGGTTGTAGGCAATGCCCCGCCACTCGCCGGTCTTCTTGATGGAGTCAAGCATGGATTCGAACGTACGGACCACGATCATGTCGTGGAGCATGTTCACCATGCCGTCCTTGCCGTAACGATCAAGTTCGGTATCGAGATCGAACTTGTACTGGTTCACCGGGATGTCCGGGAACTGGATATGACCTGCCGCGCGGACCTGCGACGGGTCGATGATCAGAGACTTCGTCATTGTGTCTTACTTCTTTCTTCGTCTTTGGAGGTTCAGAGCTTGACGGCCCAAGCAGCCTCGCGAATAACTTCGGAGACAGTCGGGTGGGGGAAGACAACCTGACGGAGGTCTTCGACGGTCAGTTCCATTTCGAGGACGGCCTGTGCGCCCCAGATCATTTCTGCTGCGTATGCGCCGAGCACGTGGATGCCAAGGATCTGGTGGGTCTTCGGGTCAACGAGGATCTTGGCTTCGCCGGGAGCCTTGAAGCCGTTCTCGGCGATGAAGCGACCGGACATCTGAGCGGGGACCTTTGCGACCAGAACGTCGCGGCCTTCGCGCTTTGCAGCAGATTCGGTGAGGCCAACGCCTGCAGCCTCGGGAATGGAGAAGACTGCCCACGGAACGGTGTTCCAGCGCATAACCTCGCCAACCTTGCACGCATCGGGGTTGATGATGTTCGCGGAAGCAATTTCTGCCATGCGGTATGCGGCGTGTGCCAGGAGCGAACGGCCGGTGACGTCACCAATTGCCCACACGTTCGGCAGGTTGGTGCGCATGCAGTCGTCGACGACGATGCCACGGTTGATTTCAAGGCCTGCTTCTTCGGCGCCCCAACCTGCGGTTGCCGAGCGACGACCAACAGCCATGAGCACGACGTCAGCTTCGAGGACCTTCTTTTCGTCACCCTTCGAGTAGTGGACCGTTGCGCCGTCGAGGGACTCAACGCGGCAACCGAGTTCGAAGGTGATGTCCTTCATCGCTGCACGCATCTTGGCAGCCATGTCATCATCCATGAACGGCAGGATTTCCGGGGTCATTTCGATAATCGTGACCTCCGAGCCGAGGGTCGAGTACAGCGAAGCAAACTCGACGCCGATAACGCCACCACCGATAACGGCGAGACGCTTGGGGACCTCAGGCAGAGAGAGGATACCGGTCGAATCGACCAAGTGCGGGTTGTCCTTGACACCCGGCAACGGCGGAACAGCGGGAACCGAACCGGTTGCGATGATGACGTGCTCGGAAGTGTAGGTGACACCGTCAGCGGTGACCTTGCCGGGACCGTCGAAGTGACCGCGTGCGGACACAACGGTGACGCCTGCTCGCTTTTCGGTTGCTGCGACACCGGAAACGAGGCCCTTAACGACCTTTTCCTTCCAGTCCTGCAGGCGACCCCAGTCGAGGGTCACGCTGGTTGCGTCAACACCGAACTGGCCAGCTTCCTTGGCGTGCAGGTAGTTCTTTGCACCAGCAAGGAGGGTCTTGGTCGGGATGCAACCAACGTTAAGGCAGGTGCCACCAAGGTACTGCTCTTCAATGAGAAGAACCTTTTTGCCGGCGTGCCCCAGACGCTCGGCAGCAAGGTAGCCACCAGGGCCTGCGCCGAGAACAATTACGTCGTAGTGAGTTTCAGTCATTATGTGTACTCCTAATTACTCAGGCCAGGACAGTGACGTCGATGTTTTCGATAGCGGCAACGAGGTCCTTCAGGAAGCGTGCGCCGTCGGCGCCATCAATGACCTGGTGGTCGATCGTGAGCGACAGGTTGATACGTTGCTCAACACCGATCTCGCCGTCAGCCTTGACAACCGGACGCGGCGTGATGGTGCCAACGCCGAGGATTGCGGTCTGCGGGCGGTTAATGACCGGGGTGAAGGTTTCGATGCCGAAGGAACCGATGTTGGACACCGTGAAAGTGCCACCACCAAGAAGGTCGGGGCTGATCGTTCCGGCGATGGCGTCAGCTGCGAGGCTCTTTGCCTGAGCAGAGAACTGCTTGAGTGACAGGGCCTGAGCGGAGCGGATCACGGGAACCAAAAGACCGCGCGGAGTATCGGCTGCGAAGCCGAGGTGAACCTGCTCGAACTTGGTCAGGGTGCCATCTTCGAGGTGAGCGTTGAAAACCGGGTACTTCGGGAGCGTGCGGGACACTGCGAAGCAGACGAGGTCGTTCAGGGTGATCTTGTTGAGGCCCAGAGCTTCGTCCGAGTTCTTGACCTTCTTGCGCATCGCAAGGATGCCGGCTGCGTTGGCCGTCGTGTTGAGGGTCAGCTGTGCCGACTCCTGCAGGGATGCCATCATGCGCGAAGCAACAACCTTACGGACACCCTTGAGCTTCTCGGAGGTGGAAGCACCCGGGAACTCTGCAGCAGGAATTGCAACTGCAGTCGCTACGACGGGAGCCGGAGCAGTCGGGTTTGCCAGATCAGCAGTCGTCACGCGACCACCAATACCGGTGCCTTCGCCAGTAGCCGCACCTCCTTGTGCCTGCGCTGCTGAAGTATATGCGGGGCCTGCTGCAATAGCGGCCTGAACATCGCGTTCAATCACGCGACCGTGAGGACCGGAGCCCTCAGCAATCGTAGCGGTGTCGATACCCTTAGAACCGGCAAGGACGCGAGCGCGCGGGGAAACTGCACCGGTCGCAGCAGTCGTAGCAAAGGACGGCGCGGGAGCTGCTTCTTTAGCCGGAGCGCTTTCCGGCGCTGCTTCAGCAGCGTCGGCCTCGTCTGCCGAATCGTCAGCGGGAACAAGAGCGGAAATATCTTCGCCGGGCTCGCCGACGATGATGAGCGGATCCTTAACCGGAACCTCGTCGCCCTCTTCCCACAGGATCTTCAGGACGGTACCGGCGTCAGTGCTCGGCACCTCCATTGTGGATTTGTCGGTCTCAATCGAGCAGAGAGTCTGGTCGACAGCGACGGTATCGCCAACCGAAACCTGCCATTCGACGATAATGCACGACTCCACAGAGTTGCCCAGCTGGGGCATCACCACGATGGTGGCCATGTGTTTCCTCCTAGACGATGCGTAGCTGCGTACGCTCGGTCAATTCCTTGATGGATTCTTCAGGAAGGTCGCCATCGGTAATGATGCCGGTGACGTCCTCAATTCCCATGAAGCTAACAAAGCCTGCTCGCCCAAACTTCGAAGAGTCTGAAAGCAACCAGGTTTCCTCCGTGCGCCCTCGCATGAGGCTGCCAACATGCCCACCTTCAGCGAGCTGGGTTGTCAGGCCTCGTTCGACACTGAATCCGTCAGTGCCAAGAAATACCAGGCGCGCGTTGAAGTCATTAATGGAACGCTCTGTAACAGGGCCGACCAAAGATTCAGTTTCAGCATGGAAGCTACCGCCGGTCAGCGTGACCCGGATATGCGGGTTCGGACGAGCATTCTGGAAAACAAGAAGAGAATTAGTAACGACCTGAACGCCACGGCGTCCGGTCAGGTGCTTGACGACAAGAGCGCAAGTCGTGCCAGCTTCGATCATGATGCGATCATCGTCGCGCACCATTTCGGCGGCCGCGCGGGCAATGCGCTCTTTGTCTTCGATTCGGTCAGACTGACGCAGTCGAATATTGCGGTAGGCAGTCGGACGAGCACCACCGTGGGTGCGAACAAGATGGCCCTCATCTTCGAGGTCCTTCAAAGTGGTTCTAATCGTGACAGGTGAAACGTCGAGTTCTTCAGCCAGGACATTAACACTCACCTCGCCTTCAGCGGCAAGGCGATCAAGGATGTAACTGGTCCGTTGTGCGCGACCCACACCCATCACCTCTTCGTGAGCATCGATTAGATTGTCACTTTCGTTTCGGTTTTTACAGTCTAGCAACTAAAACGAAAATCGACAAGACCTGCATCACAGGAAATAATAGCGACAATTCACTGAAAATCTCACGAAAATATACGCAATTTTCGCTGACAAATCGCCAAATAACGAACTGCACTGTCGCTCAAACATTCAACGCGCTTGAACAACAGTGCAGTTTCGTATGAAAGTCCTACGAAAGACTCATTCTCCGGGCTGACGAACGCCTACAGTCAGCAAAAGATTGCCGTACAGGCGTTGTTCGCCAGTCGCCACAATGATGCCCACATCTTCGCTACGCGCTGCATCGTAGAAGTCGAAACGCGACAGCTCACCGAACTCGGTATCGGGCAACTGGGCCTTGAACTCATCATGGATCGGGATCTCAACGGCTGGCTGATCAGGAGCCGGAACCATGATCTCTGCCTTCTCGATCGGGCAGACCTGCTTCAGAACTTCCAGAATCTGAAGAACGTCCAGCATGCCAGGAGCGAAGTTCAGCGAGATAAGCTCGCAACGCTCAGACACACCGGTGGTGTGCGGGTAGTTCGCATCAGCAAGCAGAATCTTCGAACCGTGGCCAGCCGCGGCCAGTGCACGCAGGAACTGCGGGTGCGTCATTGCTCCATAGATCATGAAGATCTGTCCTTTCTATTCAATCGAGCTGGATCGGATGATCAGCTCAGGATCAATCGTCACATCCTCGCTCTTACCGCCGTGCATCATCGAACACACGATGCGAACAGCAGCACGACCAAGGCGGTCAAAAGGCTGACGAACCGTCGTCAGCGGAGGGGCATAGCAATCAGCGCCATCAATATCATCGAATCCAACGACCTTAACGTCTGTCGGAATCTTCGCTCCCCGTTCGTGAATCAATCGCATGGCACCAAGCGCCAGCTGATCATTCGCCGTTTGAATTCCCTGGGGAAGCTCTGCCAGCGAACGTATAGCGTCATATCCATCTTGCGAGTTCCACGAATGTGACTCGATCACTTTGCCTTCGACTCCGTGTTCTTCGCACGAGAGTTTAAAGCCCTGCAAGCGCATGGAAGCATCAGACCAACCCGACGGACCCGCAACATGAACGATGTCGGTAATCCCCTGCTTCAGCAGATGCTCGGTCGCCAGCTTTGCGCCTCGAACATTATTAATGGACGCTGTCGAAATTCCATCCAAATCGTGTTCGCTAGTCAGCACCAAAACCGTCGGAACCCGCTTGCCAATCTGAATGGCAAGGTCAACGCTCGGGTCCTGTCCAGCAAGGATCACAACCCCATCAACATCGAATGGCGCCACGTCATTATGCAGTTCACCATTTGGCAAATATGCGTTTGAAAGCGACACGTGATAGCCGGCTTCAGAACCTGCATTCAAAACCGAAAGCAAAACCCTCGCATGCCCGTGAAACATCGGGGCAGCCAGCAAAACGTGCAGAACACCCGTCCGATTCGACGCAAGCGCGCGCGCCGCGTAATTCGGTCGATACCCAACTTCAGTAAGGATCAAGGAAATACGCGCACGCGTCGCATCCGCAACCTCAGGATCACCGCGAACAACGCGTGAAACGGTGTTCGATGAGACGCCTGCTAAACGCGCAACGTCTGCGAGCGAAACCTTCTTACCTGTTGGACGGCGTGTGGACATGGGTCTTTGCCGTTGCCGCAATCATCGCGGGGCGATCCGCGGGATCAAGGTGTCCAAGAACTTCGAGTTGAGCAAGAAGCGAACCAAGAGTTGAAGCTTCAATCGGGCCAGCAACAACACGAACCTGCGCCGCTTCTGCCGTGAGATCGCACAGCAGGTGGTTGCGGGCGCCACCACCCACAAGGTTCAGCTGATCGGGTCGCTCTCCTGAAATCTGAGTCAGCTCATCAATCGCGCGCGCATAACGACGAGCGAAGGATTCAATAATCAGGCGAACGTATTCGGGCATCGAGGTCGGATGCGGAGCACACTGTTCATCGAGGGCAACATCAATCTTCTGTTGCATCTCACCAGGCTCAGCAAAACGCGGGTCATCCGGGTTGAAGAACACGGTGCACGGCGCACATTCACGGGCCTGCGCGACAAGCTCATCCGTATCAGTCGAAGTTCCTTCACGCTCCCACTGACGCTGGATTTCCTGAAGAATCCACATACCCGTGATGTTGAAGAGCGGGCGGACTCCCCCATCAGTGCGAGATTCGTTCGTCAAACCAAGTTCGTATGCAGCATCCGAGATCAGCGGGTGATCCTCAAGAGCGCCAAGAACTGACCAAGAACCACACGAGAGGAAGTACGCGCGGACGCCTTCATCAATGGGTAGACCGTGAACTGCGCATGCGGAGTCGTGTGCACCACCGCGGACGACGGTCAGTTGCTCGAGGCCTTCGACGGTACACTGCCCAACAGCAGTGAGGTCGTCATTCAATTCACCAACCCACGAGCGATCCAAGCCGAGGCGTTCGAACATGGCGTCGTTGAATCGTGGTGAACCCGGTTCACATAGACCCGAGGTAGAGGCGATGGTGCGCGACCAGCCCTTCACACCGGAAAGCTTCCAGGCGAAGTAGTCAGGAAGGAAAAGAATCGAGTCGGTCTTGGCAGCAAGTTCTGGATCTTCCAACGTAAAAGCCAGAAGCTGGTTTGCGGTGTTGATCGTTGCCGGGGCAATACCTGACATTTCAAAGAATGTGCGATCATCAACGCGCGAGCGGAATTCTTCGTGTGTACGCTCGGTGCGCTCGTCGCGGTAGGCACGAACCTTGCCAACTCGCTCGTTATTTGCATCGAGGGGAACGAAGTCAACACCCCACGTATCCACGGAAACAGACACCGAGTCCGGGAATTGTTCCACTGCCTTTTTCAAACCGATAACGGTCTGTTCCCACATCGTGTCAACGTCCCAAGTCAGCGAACCTGTTTCGTCACGGATTGCCTGATGCTTGAAGCGGTGAACGTCAGTGATCTCAAGACGGTCATCAACAATAGTTCCAGCTAGAACTCGACCCGAAGCGGAACCGAGGTCAACAGCAAGTGCGGTGGTCATTAAACGGGTCCTTCCTGGTACGGCAGGCGGGATGCTCACTTCGCGTCGATGCGAAGTGGCGAGTTTGAGTGTTTTATAGCTTTATGGTCAGCGTCATCATTGAACGCTTGGGTGGTTCTCAACATTGAGAGTCGGTGCGGTGGGTGAGCCCTAATGGGCTCACCCACCGCTTTGACTTTCGTCAGCTAACTGCGACTAAGCAATCAGCGGTACATCGGACCGAAGGTCTCGCATGCACGGTAGTCCGCGCCTTCGAGATCAGCGGTGCCAAACAGCGACCATGCCTTCGGGCGGAAGATCTTTTCTTCCGGAACGTTGTGCATGTTGACCGGGATACGGAGCATCGAGGCAAGCGTGATGAACAGGGCACCGTTGTGACCGTAGGAAATCGCGCCGTGGTTTGCGCCCCAGTTGTTCATGACATCGTAGGTCGTCTTGAAGGCACTTTCACCGGTGAGGTTCGGAACGAACCAGGTAGTCGGCCATTCGATATTCGTGCGCTCTTCGATGGTGTAAGCAACTTCGTCAGGAAGCTCGACGGTCCAGCCTTCGCAGATCTGCATGACCGGCTTGCCGGCAACCAGGTTAATGCGAATCATGGTGACAGGCATTTCACCTTCAGTGCGGAAGTGAGTCGAGAAACCACCACCGCGGAAGTAACCTGTCGATGCTGGGTGGAAGGTGGTTGCCTCAAGGGTTGCCTTCTGGTCTTCTTCGGTGACCTCCCAGAACGGCTTGATGACGGGTTTACCGTCACGGGTTGCCTTGCCAGCACCGTCAAGGGTGGTGGAACCGGAGTTGCGCAGATCAAGGAAGCCCTGTGCCGCGCGTCCTTCCGGCTTCCAGCCGGTGACGCGCTCGATGGACTCGGGGCTCCAGTAGGTGCGAACATCGGAGAAGATCTGCGGCGTATTGGTCAACAGGTAGCCAAACAGCATCGAAGCACCGTTGAGCGAATCGTTCTCGGTTGCAAGAACGTTGGGCTGACGCGGACCGGTCCAGTCGAAGTTCGTGTTCAGAATGGTTTCCATAACGTCACCATTCGGGAAGTGGTCGGTCCACTGGCGCTGTCCTTGGAAGCCTGCGGCGATAGCACCGTGGCCACCAGCTTCTTCTTCAAAGCCGAGCTCTGCAAGACGTGGGTTGCCGTTCATCAGGTCGCGACCGATCAAGGTCATCTTAGTGACGAACTTCCACCAGTCCTCATGCTTCTCCGGGAACTGCCAATCTTCGGGGTTCCAGTCCTTGCCCTGCTTGAAGTTCTCGCGGATCCAGGTGTAAGCCTTCTCGTACTCTTCCGGATCGTAGATGCCTTCTTCAATACGGCGCGTGAACTCGGACATGTCGATGTATTCGTTGCGCATTCCAAGGTAAGCACCGAAGAAGTCAGGGTTGACGACAGAACCAGCAATACCCATGGAAACCGAGCCCATGGACAGGTATGCCTTGCCACGCATCTGAGCAACTGCAAGACCAGCGGTAGCGTAGCTCAGAAGACGCTCACGAACGTCTTCCGGAATGGAATTGTCATCGCCATCCTGGACATCCTTGCCGTAGATGCCGAATGCGGGGATACCGATCTGTGCGTGGCCAGCAAGAGCTGCTGCCAGGTAGACAGCGCCGGGGCGCTCGGTGCCGTTGAAGCCCCAGATTGCGTGTGGCATGGTGGCATCCATGTCCGTGGTTTCAGTGCCGTAGCACCAGCAGGGGGTAACGGTCAGGGTCAGGCCGACATTGTTGACGCGGAACTTGTCAGCGCAAGCCATTGCTTCGTGGACACGACCAATGGTGGTGTCAGCAATGACGCACTCGACGGGGGTGCCGTCGGTGTAACGGAGGTTTTCGGAGAAGAGCTTGGCAACGGCCTCAGCCATGCCCATGGTCTGCTCTTCGAGGCTTTCGCGGACACCGCGACGGCGACCATCGATTGCCGGGCGGATACCGATGCGGGGGTGATCAGTCATTTGTTCCCTAATTCCTTGATCAAAACTTCATTGTTTAGTGGGGGGCGATTCACACCCCTCGGATCCTACGTGTGAGTTGGGGCGGGCCCGAGTGAATGAGCCCGCCCCAACTCAATCAACATCACTCGTAGAGGTTCGGAGCGATCTCATCAGAGTCGATGTTGGATGCGTCGTACCAGTAGAAGCCGGAGTCAATCGTCTTCGGGAGTGCGATGCCGTTGATTGCCTGGATGGCTGCAGTGACGGTCTTGTAGCCCATGAGCTTCGGTGCCTGGGTGATGGCGCCGGCCTGCGAGCCGTCCTTGATTGCAGCGATCTGGGTCTTGCCGGAGTCGAAGCCGACAACGGTCAGGGTCTTGCCGGACTCGTTAGCACCCTGGATGGCGCCGGAAGCTGCTGCTTCGTTGGAGCCGTACATGCCGACGATGTCGTCGTTTGCCTGGATGATGGCCTTGGAGGTGTCAGCTGCCTTGCCGACCTCGCCTGCAATCTGCTCTTCAAGGAGCTTCAGGCCCTCAGGTGCGTTGGCCTTGAAGTATTCCTTGAAGCCATCGCAACGCTGCTTGCCGGTGGTAGAGGTTGCGTCGTGGCAGATCACGCCGACGGAGCCGGTCTTACCATCGAGCAGTTCGATCATGTGCTTTGCGGCCTCAGCTGCCGCTGCCTTGTTGTCAGTCGAGACCGTGGTCAGCGGGAGGTCGGAGTCAACACCGGAGTCGAATGCGACCAGCGGGATGCCTGCGGACTCGATCTGGGTGAGTAGCGGGGTTGCTGCGCCCGAGTCAAGAGCTGCGAGGCCAATAGCTGCCGGGGAGGTGTCGAGTGCTGCCTGGAGCTGGTCGAGCTGCTGGGTCACCTTGGTCTCATCGTCGGGGCCGACGAATTGGATCTTGTAGTTGAACTCGGTGCCTGCCTGCTCAGCGCCTTCCTTCACAGCCTGCCAGAAGCGGTGCTGGAAGCCCTTGGAGACGAGGTAGATGGTCTTGGTGCCATCGCCAGCAGGAACGTCCTTAGACTGCTCAGTGACCTCTTCCTTTGATGCAGAATCGGAACCCGATGCCGCCGCGTCGGAACCCGACTTGGAGGTGTTCGAGGTGGAGCAAGCTGCCAGGCCGAAGGCCATGCTTCCGGCTGCTGCAACTGCAACGATACGGCCGATGGGGCGCATGTGTTTTTCCTTTCGTGGGGGCCAAGAAGACGTTTGTCTTCTTGAGGGTGTGAATCAAACGTCTATGTAAGATTCACGGATTCAATTGGTTTTATCAGGCTGCGTTCTCGCGAGCGCGGCGGATGTTGTCAATGAAGACTGCGAGGAGAACAACGATACCGGTAACAACCAGCTGCCATTCGGAAGCAACACCCATCATCGTCAGGCCCTTCTTCAGGGTTTCCATGATGAGTGCACCAACGAATGCACCTGGGATCGATGCACGGCCACCGGAGAGTGACGTGCCACCGATAACGGTTGCTGCGATGACGTTTAGTTCGAAGCCGACGCCTTCAGCGGGCTGGACGAAGCCGAAACGTGCCGAGTAGAGGATTGCGCCGATTGCCATGAAGACACCAGCGGTGATGTAGATGATGACCTTCCAGAGGCGGACGTTCACACCGGAGAGGCGGGTTGCTTCTTCGTTCGATCCAATGGCCAGCGCGTAACGACCAAGGAGGGTCTTGTTCAGCAGGAACGCTGCAAGAATCGTCAAGAGGATGAAGATGATTGCTGCGTTCGAGATGCCCGGGATGATCGAACCGGTGGACAGCGCGATGTAGCCAGGGTTTGCGATCGAGATCGTGGACTTATCGGAGATGATCAGTGCCAGACCACGGGCCACCATCATCATTGCCAGTGTTGCAATGAACGGCGGAAGACCAAGAATCGAGATGTTCAGGCCGTTGATCAGACCAACGAAAGCCCCGAACAGGAGAACAAGGATAAGACCGACCCCCAGGGGCAGGTTCATCCAGTCAGCCGACAGGAAGACACCGGCCATAACGGCGACGAGGGTCATGCCCGTACCGACCGAGAGGTCGATGCCGGATGTTGCGATAACGAACGTTGCGCCGAGAGCCATGACGCCGGTGTAGGCGGCCTGCAGAAGAATATCGGTAAAGATCTTCGGCTGCGCAAAGTTCGGGGCTGCGAACATGAAGTATGCGTAGATGATGACCAGTGCGATGATCACCATGACTAGCTGCATGTTCGACTTGAAGAAGGCGGCCACCGGGCTGGTGGACTTTTCCGCCTTAGTAGCTGCGGTGCTCACGCGACTGCTCCATTCGCTTCTTCCTGACCAACGGTGGCCAGTTCCATGATGTTTTCCTGGGTGGCGACCTCGTTGTCGAGTGTGCCAATGATGCGGCCGTGGGCCATAACTGCGATGCGGTTTGCCAGGCGCAGAACCTCAGGCAGTTCGGAGGAGATCACGATGATCGCCTTGCCCTGCTTGGCAAGAGCCTCCAGAAGTGTGTAGATTTCATCCTTCGCGCCAACGTCGATGCCTCGGGTCGGTTCGTCGAAGATCAGCACGTCGGAGTCGCGAACAAGCCACTTGGCAATAACGACCTTCTGCTGGTTACCACCAGAGAGGGAACGAACTTCAGCGTGAATCGAAGGGGTACGAGTACGGAGCTTCGCGACGTATTCCTGAGCTACTGCGTCGATCTTCTTGGAGTTGATGACGCCGGCACTGGTGAATTCGCTCATCGTAGCCATTGCAGTGTTGTCTGCGATGGTCTTGTCGAGGAGAAGACCGAACTGCTTACGGTCTTCGGAGAGGTAGCCGATGCCAACCTTGACGCCGTCAGCTGCGTTGCGGATCGAGACCTTCTTACCGTTGATGTAGACATCGCCGGAAGTGTGGGGGTCGGCACCGGAGAGAGCGCGAGCAACTTCGGTACGACCTGCGCCAACGAGACCTGCGAAGCCGAAGATTTCACCCTTCTTAACCTCGAAGGACACGTCGTGAACGGCCTTCTTCGTGGACAGGTGCTCAACCTTCAGAACCGCTTCGTCAGACAGAGGCTTAGTGGTGGGGCGAGCATCAGCCGGAACCTCGCGACCAACCATGAGGCGAATAACCTCGGAGAGTTCGGTGGTCTTGGTATCGACGGTGCCGACGTACTCGCCATCGCGCAGGACCGAGATGCGGTCAGTGAGCTCCTTGAGCTCAGGCATACGGTGCGTGATGAAGATCAGGCCGGTTTCCGGAGTAATGAAGTTACGAACGAGGTCGAACAGGGATTCGGTCTCAGTCGTGGTCAAAGGAGCTGTGGGCTCGTCCATGACCAGGATCTTCGTTGACTCGTAGGAAAGTGCACGGGCAATTTCAAGCATCTGCAAACGGGCAACCGTGAGGTCACGGCAGGTGTCCGCCGGGTTCAAGTCCATGTTCAGGCGCTCGAACAGTTCCTTGGCATCCTTGTTGAGCTTGCGGTCGTTGATGACCGAGCCTTTGTGGGAGCCAGCGCGACCGATGTAGAGGTTCTGCGCAACCGTGAGGTCTGGAATAATGTTGAGCTCTTGGTGAATGATGCTCAAACCCAGATCACGAGCATGGTTGGCGTTCTTGACATCAACCTTCTGACCCTGTAGCCAAATCTCACCGCCCGGATCTGCCTTATGGATACCAGTGAGAACCTTCATCAGCGTCGACTTACCGGCGCCGTTCTCACCGCAGAGACCCAAGATCTCGCCAGCGTTCAGGTCAAGGTCCACGTTGGACAATGCCTTGACGCCAGGGAATGTCTTTGAGATCCCCTTTAACTCAAGTAACTTTGTCACTTCTCACCCCTTGGGTACCGATCACTACTGCGTGGCCGGAGTTTGTTACCTGAAACTCGTTAGCGCTACCGAAACAAGCTCCAGGAATCGCCCTCATTGGCGTGTGATAAGCCTACGACATCTTAGAGCGCCTTTGAAATCAGAAATGACGCTCTGTTACTAAATCGTTACCGCTAACGAAAGGGACTCGCGAAATATCAACAAAAGCACCCCGAGGGCTTTCGCGCACTGACCTAACGACCATTTCAGTTGGGCATATTTGCATCTCTGACCTACGAAAATCTGTCAACAAACAGCAGATTCGAGTTGGGACGATTCACTACACAAGAACGCAAGGGAGCTAGTTGCGTCCCCCCCTCCGCTAGTAAACGAGGAGGCCGGGCACTTCAAATAGCGACTCCCCCGCATTGCCCGAAGGAACGAGGTATGGGCACACAATTCGGGCATTAGCCCCACAAAAAAGCTGGGCTAATACCCGAAGTCAACACCTCTTAGAAAACAGGCCCAAAAAGCTAACCAAACCGGGTTAAAGGACAAAAAGAGTTGGTGGAGGGTTAGTCCCAGTTGTTT